>CBFGLL010000084.1:0-8657 GCA_965649585.1 uncultured Chitinophagaceae bacterium
GCAAATTATAATAAAAAACCCTGCCGATGTGGGCAGGGCTCTAAAAATTTTTATTAATTCTACTTAGTTGTATCCAAAGCGCCTGGCAATGGAGCCGTAGTATTGGTATTGGTTTTGGGTGCAGTTGTTGGTGCGTTCTCAATCAATGCGTCGTTTGCATTAGAAGAGCTGCCGTCTTTATCAATAAATGCAGGAGACACCAGGCAAAGAATACCAACGATAGCTGCAAAAAGCCAGGTACCCTTTTCAAGAACATCAGTACTTTGTTTAACTCCCATCAACTGGTTGCCAAATCCGCTTAAAGAACCTGCAAGTCCACCGCCCTTAGGATTTTGTACCAATACGATTAAACCCAAAACAACTGAAGCGATGATAATTAATATTCCAAATATTGCTAACATGTGAAAATTCTATTTTATTGTATTTCGTTTAATTTGGCTGCAAAGTAAGCGCTTTTGGAAGGATTGAGCAAACTTAATTTTTTATATATTTCCCGGGCCTTATTCAGTTTTCCCTGCTGGATAAACACCACTGCCATTGCTTCCGTAATTACTTCTTCTTCCTTGTTGCTGAGTTCTGCAATGGTTTGTACGGTGTTGTCGATAGAAGATGAACCGGCTGTTTTTTCATTTAATCCTTCGGGGTGTACTTTTTTCATGGTTTTTAGCCATTCTGTAAAGCTGCGTAGCTGGCGGGCCATTTTATCGCCGGTTTGTACCACTTCGCTCAGCTTTATTCCCTGCGAAGCAAAATAATCGGTGGTATGCAGCGGTTCAAAGAGTGCAGGTTCGTTTTTCATCGTTTTTTCTTCTGCAGGTTCAGTTGATCCCGGGGAATGTACAGTGATATCATTTTCGGGTTGAGTAACAGGAACGGGTTCAGCATGAAGTTCTTCAGCTCTTGTTTCTTCTTCAACCGGCTCCGGGTTTTCAAAATTCGGATTATCGATGGGTTGTGCAGCAGCTGCTTCGTACACTTGTTCTCCTGGCACTTGTTCCTCAGCCTTATATTCAGCTTTAGCCTCGTACAGCTGTTCTTCAGCCAATGGCTCATGCGGTTCTGCAGCTACTTCTTGCACCGGTGCATGGCTGGAGGCTGAAGCCTGCATTAGATGCTGCGTTGGTTTGTTGAGCTGGAAATGCAGTAACAATGGATCTCCGAAATGGAGGGCTGCTTTTGCGGCAAGAGATGCAAAGTCATCATCACCTGGCTGTGACTGTTGCAAGGCAAAAAAATGGGCCGGTGCAAACCAGGGATATTCCCCGGTCATTTGCCGGGCATCCCTGCCTGCAGCGGAAAAAAGATCATTATATAATTGCTCAAAAGCCATGCGTCAAATTTAGCAGGTAAAAAATTTACCAGTTGGAAAATATGCGGTTGAAAATTTCATCCACGATGTTTTTCACCATCTCTTCGTTGAGACTACGCTCAGCATCCTGCAATGATTGCGATGCAGGAAAGTCGAAGGTGCGGGCAATATCGGCTTCAAAACTTTTGCTGTCATCCAGTGTATTCCTGAAAACAAGATGAAAGCCCACGTTTAAGCGGTTACCACTACTTTGGTTATTGCTGATAGCCACCGTGGTCGCAAAATATTGAGAAACGAACCCACTGATATCATAATGTGCATCATCATTATTGGTCTGCGTTAAACGGGTAGTGCCAATAATTTTTTGTTTTAACCGCTCGGTAAGTTGAGGGCTCAACTGGGTATTTACATACTGCGCTTTATTCTCCAGGTAATTTACCCGGAAGGTTTTTACTTCGGTGGGTATTGGCGCCACATCCTTAAATCCATACTTGCAGGTGGCGTAGCTAAACAAACCAACTATTAAACCCAGTAAAATTATTAAACGAAATGTTTTAGGCATTGGCTAAATGTACAATTTTCAAATTTCAAAACTTCCTCGCAGGCTGTTAAAGGTCTTCAATATCGTATTCTTTCAGCTTGCGGTAGAGTGTTCTTTCGCTGATACCAAGATCCAGCGAAGCATCTCTTCGTTTACCCCGATGTTTTTTAAGCGCTTTAATAATGAGTTCTTTTTCCTTATCAACAATGCTCAGTGATTCTTCCACATCTTCATGCTGATGAATGTCGCTATCTGCGCCATTATGAAAAATTACGGGTGCCCCCGATGCAGCAGCAAAGGAAGAGCTGCCAGATGCGGTGCCGGGAATGGCATTCATTGCGTTTTCCCCGCTAAACACTGCCGGCCTCTGGGGCAAATTTGGATTCTGTAAAATGTCGAAAAACATTTTCTTCAGTTCATTTACATCTTTCTTCATGTCGAAAAAAAGTTTGTAAAGGATCTCTCTTTCATTGGCAAACTCAGCGTGGCTCACATGGCCGGCTCCGCCCGCAAGTACAGGCAGGTTGCTGTACTGGTGATCGGGTAAAAAACTACGAAGCTGGTCGGCACTTATATTTTTGTCTTTGCTCAGCACTGAAATCTGCTCAGCAATATTTTTTAATTCCCTCACGTTTCCCGGCCAGCCGTAATTCATCAGCAAAGTTTTGGCCTCTTCGCTCAACTGCACCGGACTCGTTTTATAACGATCCGCAAAATCGGTGGTGAATTTCCTGAATAATAAAATGATATCTTCTTTCCTGTCTCTTAATGCAGGAACCCTGATGGGAACTGTATTTAACCTGTAATAAAGATCTTCCCTGAAACGGCCGTTGTGCGTGTATTCTATCAGTTCTTTGTTAGTGGCAGCAATCACTCTCACATCTGTTTTCTGCACTTTGCTGCTACCTACTTTAATGTATTCACCTGTTTCCAACACACGCAGTAGTCTTGCCTGTGTACCCAGCGGCATTTCACCGATTTCATCCAGGAAGATAGTTCCCCCATTTACCGTTTCAAAATATCCCTTCCTGTTGTCAACAGCACCGGTAAAGGATCCTTTTTCGTGTCCGAACAATTCGGAGTCGATGGTTCCTTCGGGGATGGCGCCACAGTTTACCGCAATAAAAGGATTGTGTTTCCGGGCACTTAATGCATGAATGATTTGTGAAAACACTTCCTTACCTACACCACTTTCGCCATTTATTAATACACTAAGGTCGGTATTGGCTACCTGTATTGCTACATTCATAGCATGGTTAAGGGCAGGGGAGTTGCCGATAATACCAAAGCGATTTTTTATTGATTGAATTTCCATTATTCTGGTCTGTTAGCTATGATGAGGGCATAAATTTCTATGGCTGCATAAGCCAAAAAAGCGCCGGCAGCAGTAACGCCTGCACCAATATTTCCATTTGCGAATGAGGCACTCCCAGCACCAAATGCAAATAACAGGATGATATATTTTACTGAGAGTTTCATAACTGTGAATTATATTTTAATAAAAAGTACTTCCAAACAGTGTCCCTGCAGTACAACGGTCAACCTTCACAGTAACATACTCTCCTTTCTTCAAATTTCCTTTCGGAAAAATCACCACTTTATTATGATCTGTTCTGCCGTATAATTCTTCCTCGTTTTTTTTTACAAACGCCCTCGATCAACACCTTAAAGGTTTTGCCCACATCTTTTTGCATACTCAATAAAGAGTGTTGGCGGTGCAGGGCCTCCTTTACCTGCAGCCTTCTTTTTTTTGTTTCCAGGGGCACATCGTCTTCAAACCTGCGTGCAGCAAGTGTTCCGGGCCTTTCCGAATAAAAATACATATAAGCCAGGTCGTATTTGCAATATTCCATCAGGCTCATCGATTCCATGTGATCTTCCTCTGTTTCTGTACAAAAACCGGTGATCATATCTGTTGATAATCCGCAGCCAGGCAACAGTTCCCGGATGCGATCCACTTTTGCAATATACCATTCACGGCTATAGGTCCGGTTCATCATTTGTAATACCCGGCTACTGCCACTCTGCACCGGCAAATGAATATACTTGCAGATATTTTCAAAGCGCTGCATGGTAAACAATACCTCGTCTGTAATGTCTTTTGGATGAGAAGTGGAAAAACGCACCCGTAGCAAAGGAGAGATTAATGCAACCATCTCCATCAGCTTTGCAAAACTTATTTCTGTACTATTTTTTTCATCAATAAAATGATAACTATCTACGTTTTGTCCGAGTAAAGTCACTTCCCGGTAGCCTTCATTAAATAATGCTTCGCATTCTTGTATAATACTGTATGCATCCCGGCTCCTTTCTCTTCCACGGGTAAAAGGCACCACGCAAAACGAACACATATTGTTACAACCCCGCATAATGCTCACAAAAGCCGTAACCCCATTGCTGTTTAACCGGATGGGAGCAATATCTGCATAGGTTTCATCCCTGCTCAGTAATACATTCACTGCTTTTTGTCCGCCGCCGGCTTCTTCTACAAGGCCGGGCAAACTCCGGTAGGCGTCGGGTCCCACCACGATGTCAACCAGCTTTTCTTCTTCTAAAAATTTTGATTTCAGCCTTTCTGCCATACAACCCAATACACCCACCACCACGTGGGGCCTTGCCCTTTTATATTGTTTGAATTCGGTAAGCCTTTTACGAACTGTTTGTTCCGCTTTTTCCCTGATGGAACAGGTATTGACTAATATTACATCTGCCAGTTCCGTTTGGGTGGTAGATCCATAACCCTGCTCCTGCAAAATGGATGCAACCACTTCACTATCGGCAAAATTCATAGCACAGCCATAGCTTTCAATATAAAAAAACTTCTGCGGTGGGGTTTGTTCCATTAAAGGCGAAGAAAATGCTTCTCCCTGCCTGCTCTCGTCATGGGTTTTATCTACAACCAAAGTCTCCATCAATCTCTAAAAATTTGGAGGGCAAAGATAAGGATTTGCCACTGAATATGACAGGATGGCAGCAGTAGCGCCGCCCTGTGGGTTTGCAGGGGGTGGGCAGCGATATTAAGATTGCTTTTATTGATACAATTCCTTATTTTTCAAGCATAAACAACTGGATATGAAATCTATTGCTTCCATTATCAGCATTTTTGCCCTGCTTTTTTCGCCCACATTAACTGCCCAGGACAATTACAGCGGCTTCGCTCAAAAAGTTTCCGTTGCTGCTTATGCAGGTAAAAATTTCAAGTATTCAGGAGCAGTAAAGTCAAATGACAACGAAAACAGCATGGCTTTGCTCACCGTGAAAGTGCAACGCAAAGAAAACAAAGAAGGTTTTTCTGATTTCATGCTCGACAGGCGCGTTAAATCGGTGGATTGGGTTAGCGCATCCATTACAGGAAAACTGGATGATGATGCAGACTCCATATCGCTGGGCGGTATTGTAATAGGCAATGGGTCTTTTTATTTTGATGATCTGCATTTTTCTGTTGAAACAAGTGTGGGTAACTGGGTGCCCGTGACCTTAGCCAACAATGGGTTTGAAAAAAATGAACCCCGCAAAGCAATGCCTGATGGCTGGCACTATGGCAACAATAACGGAAAGTTCAGTTATTATACTACCAGCATCAGCTCAAAAGAAGGCAGGCAAGCTTTAATGATAAAAGGGGCCGGCATGGAAGAAAGCCCCCAGCTAAAATCTTATACCGAGCTTACAAAATTTGTAAAAGAGAATTATGTAAAATCGGAACATAAGATCAGTATGCGTGACGGTGTAAAATTGTATACCATCGTGTACACTCCCAAAGATGCATCTGCCAGCAACAAATACCCCATACTTTTAAACCGCACCTGCTACAGCATTGCTCCCTACGGGCCCGATAAAATGGGCACTTACATCGGCGTGGACGAAACACTGATAAGAGATAAATACATCATAGTGCAGCAGGATGTGAGAGGTCGCTACATGAGTGAAGGCGTATGGACCAACATGACACCCCATAAACCCAACAAAAAAAGTAATAATGATGTTGATGAAAGTAGCGATACCTATGATGCAATTGACTGGCTGGTTAAAAACATTCCTTTTAATAATGGAAGGGTGGGACAAACAGGCATTTCTTACCCGGGCTTTTATACAACAGCCGGTAGTATTGATGCGCATCCTGCATTAAAAGCAGTAAGCCCGCAGGCGCCGATCGCCGATTTTTTCTTCGACGATTTTCATCACAACGGCGCATTTACACAATCGTATTTTACAGCCTTCCCTGTTTTTGGCGTGGCGCCCGCCAAACCGGTCGAAACAAATTGGTTTACCGATCTTGATATCAAAACGAAAGACGGCTATGATTTTTTTAGAAGAGGGGGAACATTAAAAACCCTAGGAGAAAAATATTATAAGGACAATTTTTTCTGGAAAGAGATAACAGAACATCCGAACTATGACAGCTTCTGGCAAAAAAGAAACATTTTACCGCACCTGAAAAACCTGAAACCTGCTTACCTGTTTGTAGGCGGTTGGTTCGATGCAGAAGACCTGTATGGCCCACTTGCGAGTTATAAGCAGGTTGAAAAAAATAATCCTGGCACCTATAATATTATTACCATGGGTCCTTTTGGTCATGGTGATTGGTTTGTAGAGAATGGTAATCATAAACATCATCAATTGTACTGGGGCGATAGCATCAGCACTTATTTCCAGAGAAATATCGAGTTGCCCTTTTTCAGGCATTTTTTAAAGGAAACAGCCACGGGTAATACCGGTTTGCCCGAAGCACATATGTTCAACACGGGATTAAAGGCCTATGAAAAATTCAGCCAATGGCCACCGGCAAATGCCAAAAAGAAAAAACTGTACTTCCAGAAAAATGAAGGCCTTGCATTTACAATGCCTTCGGCAGATGGCTTTTCACAATTTGTGAGTGATCCTCGAAAACCTGTTCCTTACACGATGGATATTTCCGGCTCGGCTGGTTTTACCCCAAGAAATTATATGAGCGAAGATCAGCGATTTGCTTACAGCAGGCCGGATGTATTAGTATTTGAAACACCCGAGTTAACGGAAGATATTACCCTTGGTGGCGAATTACTTGCAAAACTTTTGGTAAGTACTACAGGCACCGATGCAGATTGGATTGTGAAATTGATTGATGTTTATCCGGGGGACGAACAAAACAGTCCTTATACCGATAAGTCGGTGAGTTTATCAGGCTACCAACATATGGTGCGCAGCGAAATTATGCGTAGCAGGTTTAGGAACAGTTTCGAAAAACCTGAGCCAATGGTTGCCAATAAAATCACGCCCATAAATTTTGCGTTACAGGATGTATTGCACACTTTTAAAAAAGGGCATCGCATTATGATACAGGTGCAAAGTACCTGGTTCCCGCTGTTTGACCGCAACCCCCAGAAATATGTGCCCAATATTTATAAAGCAGAAGAGGCTGATTTTATAAAGGCAACGCACCGGGTGTACCACAACAGCCAGGCTCCAAGTTACCTGGAGGTATCAGTGCTAGAATAGTTAACAGGCAACATAGGTAAATGAACGGAGGAGCCGGTAGGAAATAAATCACTAATTTCGATTCCCAATATTAGCTACTTAGCTTGAAAACCATTTTTACCTTAATACTAGCCCTGTCCGTACTGCTGGCAAAATCGCAGCAAGAAAAACCTGTTGCTATCATTGCAGGAAATATTATCGATGGCGAATCAGATAAAGTAATTCCCGGCGCAACCATTTCTCTTATTTTTTTACAGGATACGAGTAAAACCGTTTCACTGGTGGCTGATGAAGACGGTGCATTTTTATTTGACCTGCTGGGCTTTGGTTATTATAGCCTGCAGGTAAAAATGATTGGTTATGCCAGTGTTCGTATTGACAGTATCCATGTGCGGGAAGACCGTACTGATTTTAACCTGCCGGATATTAAACTTAGTAAATCTGCAGACGATCTTGAATCGGTAACTGTCTATGCCGAAAGGCCATTGATAGAAAACAAGGATGGCAAAATTGTTTTTAATGCAAGTGAATCTGCATTAAGTAATGCATCAAGCGCAACCGAACTTTTAAAACAAACACCACTTGTGTCCGCAGACAATGACGGTAAACTGCTGATGAAAGGTAAGGAGGTAAAAATATTAATAGATGATAAGCCCGTGGATATGGATGCACGCCAGCTGCAGGATCTGCTGGAGAGTATGCCCGGGAGTATGATCGAAAAAATTGAAGTGCTTACAACGCCTCCTGCAGAATATGCCAATGAGAGGGGAGGTGTGATTAATATTGTTACTAAAAAAGGAAAAGTAGGTAAGAGTGGTCGTATCAATCTAAATTATGGCACAAGAGGTGAAGCAGGTATCAGCGGCAGTTTTAATTATCGCAGGAAAAAAATTTCATTGAATGTAACTGCAGGTTACAGTTACAACCGATACAGGGGCAATAGTTATAGCATTAGGGAGAATTTTTACACAGATAGTTCTAACTTTTTTAAAACCGATGGCAGCAGTATCAGCAGCAACAACAGGCCCCATGGAAGATTTAACATGGATTATGCATTTAATAAATACCAGTCGCTGAGTGGTAACATTAATGTAAATAGCCGCAGTGCAGATGCGGATAGCGATACCTGGTATAGCAATATCAACCAACATGATGTGTTGTACCGGCTGAGCGACCGGTTGGTGGGGACACAATCTGATGCGGTCAATCCATCGGCTACACTGAGTTATTTAATAAAAGGGAAAACCACAGGGCGCAACCTGCGTATAACCGGCAGCCTGGCTTATGGCGCCACGGAGAACCTGCGTGATTTTTACCAGCAATACCTGGAGGTAGATAGCAGCTACAATGGCA
>CBFGLL010000085.1:0-8653 GCA_965649585.1 uncultured Chitinophagaceae bacterium
AGAAGTGCTGCTTGCTGATGGGTCTACCGTGGTTACAGGTTGTGTTGGATCTGCTATGCCGGCAGCGGGGCTCCACTCGTAAATTACGCCTCCTGAAGCATGGCTTGAGCTTCCGCTCAACACCGCAGTGGTATTGATACAGATAGCGGTGTCGCTTCCTGCATTAGCTATCGGCTGGTATAGCAGGTTCACCACGATGGTATCCCTTCTTGAACATCCGCCCCATTGAGCAAACAATTCGTAAGTGGCGGTATCCCTTGGTGTGGCCACTGCATTTTTAATAGCAGGGTTGGCAATAGTACTTGTTGCTGTGCCGTTGATACCCGTCCAGGTGAAGATATTTGTCTCAGGATTTGTTTGCGGGTTAAAGGTTATGGTACCTAACTCGCAAATGGTAGTGTCGTTGCCAAGCGACAGGTACATATTATCAATCAAATTCACCGTACCGGTTGCAGGCGTTGTACATCCCTGTGCGTCGGTGGCGGTGATGGTATAAGAACCGTTTGCTAAACCTGTAAACACTCCTGTACTTGCTCCTGAAGTATTAACGGTCGGCCCTGCGATGGTATAAGTGTAAGGTCCAGTTGCACCGCTTGCTGTGGCTGTAATACTACCGTCGTTGTTGCTGCAACCCGCAGGGCTGCTGGCAGAAACCACATTCACCAACGCTGTTGGCTGTGTAAGTATGATGGTAGTGTCTTTAATACAACCTACATTATCCCTGATCCGGAAAGTATGTGTACCTGCTGCCAGGCCGCTGAAAATGGAGCTTGCCTGGTAAGTACCACCTGCATTAATTGAATATTGATATGGTGTTACACCACCAGTGGTGTTAAAGGTTACCGTACCATTGGCGTTACCGTTGCAGGATGGATTCAGCAATACCGCAGGGGTATTGATAGGAGGGTTGCTGGTTAAGGTTACAGGGCCTCCTGTGCCGGTGCATCCACCCGCATCTGTAAAGCTATAATTGTAAGTGCCCGGGGCAAGGTTGTTGAATACCACCGGCGACAGGCCGGTAGCTGTATATGGCCCGCCGGGCCCTGTTAAGGTTACCGTAAACGGACCTGCAGCTGGTGCAGAAGGGCTGATGCTGATGCTACCATCATTGATACCTGCACACACAGGGTTTACCTGGGTGAACGTGGAAGCAAGGAAAGGACCTGCCGCTACCACCGGGTTTACAGGTACGGTTCCATTACAACCTGCGGCGGTGGTAAAGGTTACGGTATAAGTTCCGGCAGCAAGCCCGGTGAACACACCTGTAGTATTGCTGACAGAACCGGGGTTTAATGTATAAGTGGTGCCAGCACCCACCGGTGTAGTGGTTACTACGCCATCATTTACGGTAGGGCAACTGGTGTTAATTGTAGTTGCGGTGCTTGTTGGCGCAGTGCCCGAAGTCACAACAGGATTTGTTGGAACAGTGCCGTTACAACCAGCAGCTGTTACAAATGTGATAGTATAAGTGCCGGCAGCTAATCCTGTAAATACCCCTGTTGAATTACTGATAGCCCCCGGGTTTAAAGTATATGTAGTGCCGGTGCCAACAGGAGCTACTGTGATAGTTCCATCATTAACACCAGGGCAGGTAGTAGCATTGGCGGTTGCCGTACTTGTTGGCGCAGTGCCTGAAGTCACAACAGGATTTGTTGGAACAGTGCCTGTACAACCTGCAGCTGTTACAAATGTAATGGTATAAGTGCCCGCAGCTAAACCGGTGAATACACCTGTTGAATTGCTGATGGCGCCCGGGTTCAAAGTATATGTGATGCCGGTGCCAACAGGAGCTACGGTGATAGTTCCATCATTAACACCAGGGCAGGTAGTGGCATTGGCGGTTGCAGTACTTGTTGGCGCAGTGCCTGAAGTCACCACAGGATTTGTTGGAACTGTACCTGTACAACCTGCAGCTGTTACAAATGTAATAGTATAAGTGCCTGCAGCTAATCCTGTAAATACACCTGTTGAATTGCTGATGGCGCCTGGGTTCAAAGTATATGTGGTGCCGGTGCCAACAGGTGTTACAGTTACTGTACCATCGGCTGCGCCGGGGCAGGTTGCGGCGCTGCTCGTTGCTGTGGTTGTAGGAGCGCTGTTTGCTGAAACTACTGAGGTTACCGTTCCGGTACAGCCTGCCGAAGTAACAAAACTTACCGTGTAAGTGCCGGCAGCCAGGCCGCTGAATACACCTGTGGTATTGGAAATTGCACCCGGGTTAATGGTATAAGTTGTAATACCGGTTCCAACAGGTGTTACCGTTATGCTGCCATCGTTTACACCCGTGCAACTTGCAGCGGAAGAAGTAGCAGTGGTAGTAACCGGTGCACCATCTGTAATAGTTACAGAAGCCGGTGTAACCGTTCCGGCACAACCACCGGATGTTGTGATACTTAAAGTATATGTTCCTGCAGCCAGACCGGTAAATGTGCCGGTGGTATTGCTGATATTGCCCGGGTTAATGGTATAAGTAGATCCAGCAACTGGGTTAATTACAATGATCCCGTTGCTGGCGCCTGCACAGCTGGTGTTAGCGGCAGTAGCTGTTGTGTTAGGCGCAGTGCCACCACCCACTGTAATAGTGCGGCTACCCTGGCAGCCGTTAGCATCTGTAAAAGTTACTGTATGGTTGCCGGAGGAAACACCGGTGAAGACATTGCTTGATTGAGGCGCTCCGCCATCCAACTGGTAAGTGAAAGGTGCAGTACCGGTGGTGGGGTTTAACGTAACCGTACCATCGTTTACTCCCGGGCAACTAGCCGGAGTTTGATATATAGCACCTGAAAGGCCGGAACCTGCGGTTACTGTTCGTGAAATGGTAACGCTGCAGCCATTTGCATCAACGATCGTGATGGAATACGTTCCCGCCGGCAGGTTTGAAAATACGTTACCCGACTGCGGCGTGCCGCCATTAAGTGAATAAGTATATGGAGCTGCACCCGATGTTGGGGTGACTGTAATAGTTCCGTCGCTGGCACCTGCGCAACTCGTCGTGGTGGAAGAGGAGGTAGCTGAAATGGCGGTTCCCGGTCCTATTACCTGTGTGAGCGTTCCGGTACAACCTATAGCATCGGTGTAAATAATGCTGTAGCTACCCGGTGCCAGATTGGTGAATGTTCCAGAGGGGTTAGGATTGCCATTGATCGTATAAGTAAATGGTGCCTGTCCTGAAGTAGGTGTAACAGTGATGGTTCCGTTATTAACGCCAGGACAACCTGCATTGGTAAATGAAGAAGTATGGGTGAGACTCGAACTGGCAGTAATGGTAACCTGGAAGCTGGTATCGCATCCGGCAGCATCCGACGCAAATACAGTGTAGGTGCCAGCTGCTAAGCCGGTGAATACATTACTGGATTGCAATGTACCTCCGTTAATGCTGAACTGGTAAGGCGGTACGCCAGGAGTTCCGATAACATTTACGGTGATAGTGCCGGTATTGTTGCCGCAGGTGGTAGCTGTGACGCTACTTGTTACGGGTAGCGTGTTATTCCGCTGAACATTGATAGTATCCAGACTAACCATTAGTGTCCCGGTTGGGCAAGAATTAAAAGTAGTTTTTACAACATATTGGGTTACCGTAGGGCCTGGGCAAATGTTGGGGAAACTAATGTCTAGCATACCCTGTACTGTGGTGGCAGTATCTGCTGCAGCAATTACTGCACCCGTCATATCTAATAACTGCGCAGATACAAATTGCGATGTGTTACCGTTTGGAGTAAAACGCCAGCCTTCATTCACTGCTGTCCAAACTGTTGCATTCCTGGCAGGATGAAACACTGCCGCATCTCTGTTGTAATTTTGTATTCCAAGAATAGTTCTGCCCCCTGTTGTGGATGATTGACAAGTTTTATTCTCGATATAAATATCTATGATGCCTGTTGATTCATACATCACCATTTGAAATGTAGTTGGGCTTGGCGGAGTGGTTGCAGTGCCCAGAGTGCAATTGCGGGCTCCATAAACTCCAATTCTATAGTAGGTAACAATAAACTTTCTACAAGGAGCAGTTCCTTCTACTCTCCATTGAATGAGTCTATCGGCGGCGCTTTCAGAAGATCTCGGATCAAGGTCAGTATAGGCTGCCATTATAGCTGCCCTGGGATAATAGGTCGCAAATTGGCTACACTGGGCTCCCCCTCCAGTGGATGGGATTGGAGGAGTAATATTAAACGCATTAGCACAACTTGCATTTGTTTCATCAAAAGTTATCAATCCGTTGGATCCCACTACTGCTTTTGTATAGGTTGAATCATAAAAGCAAAAGGGGAATGGCAGATTAAATACCTGGCTGTATTCATCATCAGCATATAGCGACGGATCTTCGGTACCACCTGATGAAACCACCCACTGAAACGGGTTATAAGGAATAGATGAAAATGCATAGGTTTCGGTGGACTTCAAATGGGGAACCTGAAAATTTAATGAAGTGCATGGGTTTCCGCACGACACGGTTATGGTGGTCCCATTTAAATTAGTCGGTACACAACTTTGTGAAATTCCCTTATTGGGAACTAAAAAAAATAAGGTTGGAAAGGTTAGCAATAAAAATTTTCTCATTGACCAGGTTTTTATAAATAAAAATCAGCCATGAAGTTAATTATTATTTCAATGCTCTTAACATTGCTGTAACATTCTCGATATTATACTACAAAACTTCGGCAATCCGAAATCCGATACAAAATGACATTAATCTTTTAGGATTTAACTTTATTCATTCAAAGCTGAATTTGATTTAAGTTTTTTAGAGGAGCTCTTCCATTTAGTGCAATTGTAGCTCCCAGTTAATAACAAAATCAGCACGGCGTCTCTTCCCAGTAAATGTTAAAATGATAGGCAAAAGGATTAGTTGTATACCACATAATAACCTGATTGGAATTAGCTGGAATGTCGAAGCAAGCTAAAACTGTACCGTCCGCTATTTTAATCCTTCCTGCGGGATGTGACGCTGGCATCTGAATAGCGATGTCTAAAAAGGTAGGATTTGTGAGAGCAAAGCCACCCATCCACCCAGTAGGATAAAGGTTAGTTTCGATGATCATCTCATCATCGTCTTCACAGATAACCTGCGGAATAGTAACAGTTCCCCAATTAATGAATTTAAAATACTTAGTTGCCAATTTAGCAGGATTGCTTTTCGAGCTAGCATAAGCCTTCTCTGTGATAAATAACGGAAGGACCAAAAAGGCGCAACAAAAAAGCAGATTTTTCATTGTAAATCAATTTTTTTGAATAAAAATATATTGGGAGGCGTTGCTCGTGGCTGTTGACTAACAACTATCTGAAGTATATGAAAAATAATATCCGTTTCCATTGGGTGCAGTATCAGTCCATTTAAACACATACCCCAACGTCCCGTTCCCAGCAGGAATATTGACGCAGTGCAATACTGTTGTGCCTTGCATTATCCTAACTCTACCGCTTGGTCTGGATGCTGGGAATTCAGCCGTAAATGTTACGTATCCGGGAGGATATGTATATAAACTAACTACGTTAGGGGTGTTTGGTAAAATATTTGTTATCATCTCTGATTCATCATTGTCTTCAATTGTTATACTGGTAATTGTGATTGTGCTGAGATTTTCACATTTTGTACCATGAAAAAAAGCTTCAGGTTTAGCTTTTGACCACGATGAAAAACAAATCAGAGAAATGATTATTAAAGGCGATAAGGCTATTTTCTGTTTCATGATAAATATTTTTGTCAATTTAAAAAAAAAGTATTCTAAAAAACCATTCACATCCACAGTTTGTCATTTTTTTTACTAGGGTTTTTGCATTTCGAAGAAATTGCTGCATTTAGGTTACCCCAGTATTTAAAGAGGTATTAATACGTCCACCTTACAAATGCCTCCATGGCTGCATACTGTGTCATACCTAGTTGGGCATAGAGCTTAGCGGTATTGGCATTACGTTCTTCGGCTCTTTGCCAGAACTCCCTGTCATCGCTACCCTGGAAGGGTACACTGTCTTTTTGTGACTGGTGAATAAAAATGCCATTTCTTTTTTTGATCACCTGTTCGGGGCTCATGGGGATGGCCATTTCAATTTCTGTGATATCCCACTCCTGCCAGGCGCCTTTGTATAACCAGAGCCAGCAATCTTTGATCCATTCGGCACCGGATGCCTTGATCCTCCGCAATGCTTCCAGCACTACGTCGAAACAAACCTTATGTGTTCCATGCGGGTCAGCAAAATCGCCGGCGCAATACACCTGGTGCGGTTTTATTTTTTCCAGCAAATCCATCGTCATCAACACATCTTCTTCGCCCATCGGGTTTTTTTCGATGGTGCCGGTTTCATAAAACGGCAGGTTCTGGAAATGGATCTGTTCGTCATTGAGTCCAACGTATTTGCAGGTAGCCCTTGCTTCGCCGCGGCGGATAAGGCCCTTGATGGCACGGATATCTTCCGTGTCTTTGTCAGTAGATTTTTTGTTGGATAAAAATGCAGATGCATCATTGTATATCCTGCGGCTTTTTTGTTCATCAATGCCAAACATGGTTTCGAAGCCAACGGCAAAATCTAAAAAGCGGGTAACAAACTCATCCGTTACCGCAATATTTCCACTGGTTTGATAGGCCACATGCACTTCATGACCCTGGTTGTGCAATCGCATAAAAGTGCCACCCATACTAATGATATCATCATCGGGGTGTGGGGAAAATATCAAACAACGTTTTGGAAAGGGTTGATGCCTTTCGGGATGCGTGCTTCGTGTATCCGTATCTGTTGGTTTACCGCCCGGCCAGCCGGTGATGCTGTCTCTCAACTGGTAAAACACCTGCAGGTTTATTTCGTAAGCATCGCCTTTTTCTGTTACCAGGTCGTTCAAGCCATTTTCATTGTAATCGTGGTTGGTAAGGCTTAGTACGGGTTTGTTAAGTTTAAGCGCCAGGTTGATAACTGCACGTTTCACCATATTGTCGTCCCAGTCGCATTCGCCGGTAAGCCATGGAAATTTAAAACGGGTGAGGTCTCCTGCTGCGGCATCATCGAGTACAAACAAAGTGTCGTCGTGTGTTTGCAACAGCGAAGAAGGAATATCTTCTGTAACCTCGTCTTCCACCGCTTTTTTTATCACCGGGGCTTTATTGGCACCCCAGGCCATCAACACTATTTTTTTGGATTGCAAAATGGTATTTATTCCCATGGTGATGGCCATACGTGGCACCTGGCTCATATTTCCAAACTCGTAGGAGTTGGCCATGCGGGTGCTGTTGTCGAGTGTAACCAATCTTGTTTTGCTGTAGATAGGGCTGCCTGGTTCGTTGAATCCGATATGGCCGTTTTGGCCGATGCCGAGGATTTGCATATCCAATCCACCAGCATCTTCAATCATTTGTTCGTAAGCACGGCAGTGTTCTTTTACTTTTTCTTTCGGAATGGTGCCATCGGGTACATGGTAATTATTGGGATCGATATCGGTATGTTCAAATAAATATTTGCGCATGAAGTAATGGTAGCTCTGCAAAGCATCCTTATCCATGGGATAATATTGATCAAGATTAAAAGTGATGACATTTTTAAAACTCAGTCCTTCATTTTTGTGCATACGTACCAGTTCTGCATACAAAGATTTTGGCGTGGATCCTGTTGCCAATCCAATCACAGCTTTTTTACCTGCATCATTTTTTTCTTTTATGAGCGACGCAATAAGCCCTGCCACATAAGCGGAACCATCTTTTGGCGTTGGAAAAATCTTAACCGGAATTTTTTCTAATGAGTCTGTGAGATCAACTTTTATCATAACTTTTTTGTTTCAATTTATCATTGCTTTTACGCAGACTACGCAGAGAAAACCAAGCTGCGGCAGTCTTTTGCCGGGTCAAATTCATAAATGCACGCCCGGATTTTTGCGAAAGTCTATTGACTATCGACTATGGACCATTGACTAGTTTTATTGTACTTCGATCTCGTGAACGAACAACCATGCCTTATGCCCTGCGCCCGGCTTGCCTGTTGGTATCATGCCTGCATTTTTTGCTACTACTTTAATAAACCTTGCGCTTGTAGGTTTTGAACTGCGGTACTGCAGGTTTTTTTCTTTATTGTTATTTGTAATCGTTTCGAGCGGTGTAAAATTAGTTCCATTGTCACTTATATACAAACTCACGGAGTCTGGCCTGTAAATCCAGCTGGCCTGCTGCTCGAAAATGTGAACCGTTATCGACGACAAGGGTTGAATCATTTCAAGATCAACCACTGCTTCCAGGTCCGTTCCGGCAAAGCCGAGGAACTGTGCCGATTTGTTCATGCCCATTGTATTCTGCACGCCATCTACGAGGGTAAACCCACCGCTGCCTGCATAGGCTTTCGAAGGATTGTTTTTAAGCGTGATATTTTTTCCCGTGGCCTTATTTACAAAAAATGACTGCCTGGGCCAGTTGCCCAACAAAACATTGTTGCTGTCGCTCAATGCAGCCCACACTTCACCGGTGCCGGTAACTTCAATAGGTTGCGCATAATTTACCGTCATGCTTTTTTCAGGTCCAAAATTGTAAACGATTTTTCCGCCGGGTAAATTTGTTTTCAGCTCCCATGCAATTTTGTTCTTGCCATAAGGGATCACTTTTGTTTGCAGATCGTAATAGGCAGTGCTGAAACTTGCATTCCACAAACGATACCGTTCAAAAAGAGAGGGAATACGGCTTTG
>CBFGLL010000086.1:0-8605 GCA_965649585.1 uncultured Chitinophagaceae bacterium
GTGATGGGCTGCCCGCACCCGGAGTTTGCCGAAGGCGTGGTGGCGGAGGTGGTGGTGCAGGCTCGTCTTTTTTAATTTCGGCTAGCCTGGTATCCAGCACTTCGATATCATCCTTATCACTCTTACCCACTTTGTTGGCAAATACAGAACCTGCCAGTACAACTATCAAACCGATCAACACACCCAGCAAGGCTTTTTTAAGCCTGGAGGCGTAGGTTTTGCGAAGCTCGTATGCACCGTAGGCTTTGTTCTTGCCATCGAAAATGATGTCGAGAATATCTGAATTTAAAATTTTGTTTGCTTCCATGTTGTCTCTTTATTATAAGATGCAGCCTGCGCTGCAATTGCACAAAAATATTTTACTTAATTCCGTTGGCTTGTTCTGTTTCCTTGATCATAAGGGCTTCAGCAGGAGTGATATCCACTTCTGCATAGTGACCCGGCGGAACAGCAGAGATCGCCATCTCATCTAAAATATCAATTGCATTCTTAAAGTTGGAACTAGAATCTGATTTAATAATGTACATAAGGTCATCAATTGGCGTTGCTTTCTTTTTGGCAACAATCAGTTCCCTGATTCCTTTGAAGTTGCTCGTTTTCCATTGCTCGGAAAGCGTGGCGGGATCCAACTGGCCATAATAATAATAGATCTGGTCTTGCTTGCCAAGGAGGATCGTCATAGCACCTGAATTTTTTACTTTCATTTGCTCTTCGGGGTTATCATCCTTTGGTTCGTTCATATTCATCGCCGTGCTTTGACTCATGGTGGTGGTGAATACGAAGAATGTTACGAGCAGAAAACCAAGGTCAACCATGGGTGTAAGATCCACCCTGGTAGAAAGTTTTTTTCCTTTTTTTACGCCGGGCCCTTTCTTATGACCGCCACCCGACGAGGTATCCATTTCTGCCATTGCGTACTATTTTACTTTTTTAAAAATTAATTTTTCGAACCCGTCATATAAAGTTCATAACCCACCGGAACAGCTTCGCCATTGGTAACGATACGGAACTTATACAACTCATTTTTCTTGAAAGCCCTTTTCACGTTTTTAAACACGGGATAAAGCGCTTCGCCATCACCTTTTACCAGCAACATATCCTGCAGTTTACGCTGGTCTTCGCCTGCATAAACGTTGGTAACGCTGCGCAACCAATCTACCAACTCATTTTTAGTAGTATCCATAATGGGAATACCAGGGAGTTTGGCAGGATTGATGGGTTCGCTGGTAGCGAGTGCTCCCTTTATCATATTAAAAGGAAGGCCATAGAATTCTGTTTTTTTCCATTTGGCAATTTCGGCTGGCGATAAGTTGAGGCCCATGGACGTGTTCACGTTGTTGAGTATCTCTTCTTTTTTGGTGTCATCGCCAATGCTGATGAAAGCCCTGCCATCCTTGGTCATGGTGATAAGAATGCTCTTATCGGGAGCCGCTTTTGCGGAAATAGAATTAGGCGGTGTTACGGCCATTACTTCCGGTGGCTTTTGTTTGGTTGCCAAAATAAAGAACGACAACAGCAAAAAAGCCACATCGCACATCGCCGTCATGTCAACAACGGTGCTCTTACGGGGTATTTTAACTTTTGGCATGTGATATTAATTGTGTTATGATATTATTAGATGAACAGTCCAGCTTGTTTCCATACTTATTTGTACAGAGAAGCGAAAGATTGTGTTAAAGTAAAACCTGATTCATCAATACCATATGTAATACCATCAATTCTTGTAGTAAACATGTTATAAAAAATGATCGCTACCGCAGATGTACCGATACCCAAAGCCGTGTTGTAAAGGGCCTCAGAGATACCTTGTGACAACGCACTTGCAGCAGCACCACCGCCACCATCAGCACCCAGGGCAGAGAATGAACGGATCATACCGAGTACCGTACCAAACAGACCCAATAACGTAGCAACTGAAGCGATGGTAGAAAGGAACACCAGGTTTTTCTCCAACATCGGCAATTCGAGTGCTGTAGCTTCTTCAACTTCTTTTTGAATAGCCAATACTTTTTGCTCGGTAGTTAACTCTGTGTTGCTGATCATGTCTTTGTAGCGGTGTAAACCAGCTTTCATTACATTACCAACAGAACCTTTTTGTTTGTCGCACTCTGCAAGAGCAGCGTCTACGTTCTTATTAGCAAGATGATATTGTACTTTACGCACAAAATCTGCATTGTTGCCTGTACCTGTTGCTTTTGAAATAGTAAGGAACCTTTCAATTACAAACACAACCGCCGTTAAAAATGTACCGATCAAAATTGGTACTACGATACCTCCCAAATACATACCTGCGATACCTGTTTTTGGACCATGATGGTCAGGCCAGAACCAACCTGTACCTACTTTCTCGAAATTAGCGGGATTACCCAACACAAATCTCCAGAGAATGTACCCTACAATAATACATAAGATAGGAGCGATCCAACTGATGGAATTACTCGTTTTTTTTGCCTGAACGGATGTAACCGGTTTTACAGATGCAGTTGGTTTAGTTTCTGCCATAACATTCGATTTTTTTGATAGTGAAAATTAAATTCTTGTTGTTAAAAAAAATTGTTCTTGTTGTTGCAATGCTAGTTAAATAATTAAATAAAACGCTTTTTTCACAGGGTCAAAATTTCGGGAGGGTGAAAGTTAGTAAAATAATTGAAAGTGCTACTAATGCTTCCCGTTTTTTTTTATATTTTAAAAATCGTAACAAATTGATAACCCGGTAAATTTTATGAAATATGTAAGGGAAAAAAGGCAGTTCCCACGGGGCTTTCCGGGTGTTTGCGGGTGCTACGGTTGCCCCAGGTGGTTGGTATATTACCGCTATAATCTGATTATTCGTAGCGGAGCGCCACGATAGGATCCAGCCGGGATGCTTTATATGCCGGGTAAAGGCCTGCAACCAACCCCACCACGCTACACACTATTATGGCGATGGCTACCCAACCCCAGGGCACTACAAACCCGGTGTTTAATAATACGCCCACCAGGTTGCCAAGCAAAATGCCTGCGATGATGCCGGCAGCCGCTCCCATAAGGCTGATTAATACACTCTCAAACAAAAACTGCGACCGGATGCTGGCTGAAGTGCATCCCAATGCTTTTGCAAGACCGATTTCTTTAGTGCGCTCATTTACTGCTACCAGCATAATATTCATAAGGCCGATGGCAGCACCTATCAAGGTAATAAATGCAATACCGATGGTTCCTTTTTCGAGGAAACCTAAATTTTTCAACAGGGACTCGGCAATACTGTCACTTTTGTCGATGTAAAAATTATCCTCGTCTTTTACGTTGAGTTTGCGCACGGGCCTGAACACGGCGGTGGCTTCACCGGTGGCCATCTCCATCAGTTTGAGATCGGGCACCATCACGGCAATATTGTAAGAGGTATTGCTGGTGGCATACATCCGGCGTACAGCTGTAAGCGGTAATATCACCACTTTGCTGGTATTAAAAAATGCACTCGACCCTTTGTCTTCCAGCACGGCGATTACTTTATAAGGCACATGATCTACGTTTACTACCGCATCAATCGCTTTTTGTTTATTATCGGGAAACAGCCTGTTGGCTACAGCCTGGCCCAGCATACATACATTGGTTCCGGAGTTTACTTCGGCGGGGGTAAAGTTTCTTCCATACTCAATTTTATAACCATTGAGTTCCAGGTAATTTTCATCACCGCCATAGGTGTTGATCTCGGGATTTGTTTTGCGCCTGCTGTTATTTACCACTACCCCATTGGCGCCCCGCATAGCAAGGCCCACGGTAGCACCAGGAAAACTATACCGCTCTTTAAATAATCTGGCTTCATCAAAACTGATCGGGATACCCGTGTTGGACTTGCGGGCCACCGATCCTTTTTTGCGGGTACTGGTTTGATTACGGTTACCACCTCCACCCATGCGGAAATTTCTTTCTTTGAATCGGATGCTGAATGCATTGGCACCCATGGTAGAAAAACTACTGGTTAAACTATTGCTGGCAGCCTTAATAGAAGTGATGATAAGAATGAGTGCAAAAATGCCCAGCGCCATGATAATAACAGTAATGGCTGTACGAAGTTTATTACCCCTCACATTTTTCCAGGAAAGTGCCAGCGTATCTCTAGTAGTCATTGATAAATTTGTGACCTAAAGTTAAGGAGCAAATTGCAGCGAATGCCAGCGAATATATAAGCGGTTTGGGAGCCAGTCGTAGTTTTTCAAAGCGACGCAGCAACTTTAGAAAAACAAGATCCCGATGAACGCAGTGATTTCGGGATATCCAGTATCCAGCACCCAGTATCCAGTATCTAGTATCCAGTTTCCAGCACCCAATATTTCCTTACCTCCCCCTTAATGATACAACCACTGGATCAGCAACTCAGGCATGGCTCCAAATACGATGATAAGCACAGCGCTAATCACCAGCAGGGTTTTAAACCCGGCTGAAGGCCTTTCGTTCATCACGTCGCCCTGGGCAGTTTTGAACCAGATAGCCTGTAATACCCTGAAATAATAATAAGCGCTGATGGCCGCCATGAGTACTGCAAATATTACCAGCCAAAAGTGCTGCCCGTTTTGAACAGCAGCCAGCAGCATATAAAATTTTGCCTGGAAGCCGGCTGTAAGCGGGATACCGGTGAGTGATAACAAGAAGATGGTAGCGGTAACTGCCAGCACAGGGTTGGTAGATCCGAGACCGTTAAATCCTTCAACGGTATAATCTTTCATGCGTGCCAGGATGGCAAAAAAACCGATGGTAGCAATACAGTAAGCGGCAGAATAAATTACGATCCCCTCTTTTGCCCGGTCATTTAATGCAAACAATGCCAGCATCATAAAACCAGCCTGTGCAATAGAGGAATAAGCCATCATTCGTTTTACACTTTGCTGAAATACCGCGGTGATATTACCAATGAACAAGGTGGCCGCAGTAATAAGTGCTGCCATCAGCTGCCACTGCCCATGAATACGTCCGAAAGAATTTTCAAACAAACGAAGGAAGGCAAAGAATGCAGCCACTTTTACAATGGTGGCCATAAAGCTTGTGAACACAGTAGGCGCACCATCATACACGTCGGGCGTCCAGAAATGAAATGGTGCTGCTGATACTTTAAAACTCATTGACACAAATAACAATACCAGCCCCGTGATAAGCATGGGCGATAGAGGCCCCTCGCCTATCAGCAGATTATCTATTGCAAAAGAAGCATTGGGATTGCCGCCGTAAATAAATGCAATACCCATCAGCATGATGCCGGTAGAAAATACACCCATCAGGAAATATTTTAGCGAGGCTTCAATGCTCTTGAGATTTGTTTTATCTGTACCGGTAAGTATATACAGCGGGATAGAAATAATTTCGATACCGATAAATAATATCAGCAATGTATTAAATGTAGCTACCAGGCTCACCCCACACAACACGAAAAAGATGAGGGCAAAATATTCTCCCACATGGTTTCCTACTTTTTCGATATCCCTGCCGCTCAATAAAAAAAACAGGATGCCGCTTCCAAACACCACCGCAAGAAAAGCCAGGTTATAACTTCTAACCCTCAGCATATCCATAGGATCGATGTGAAAGAATGGCGCACCGGTATTGAGTTCCCATGCATTTACAACAAACAATAATACCATGCCCACAATACCAAGCATCCTGGGCGTTTGTTTGCTTTTAACAAATACGGAGCTCAACATCATCACCACACCCCATAAAGCAGAAAATAATATAGCGTTCATAATTTATAAACAATAGTTATGCGGCTGTTTAGTGAGGCACTACAGCTAAAATGTTTTTTAAAGCGTCTTTGGTAAAATCGATCAATGGCTGCGGCATCACACCAAACAAAAAGATGAAAACCGTTAACCCAAACAAGGCAGCTTTGTCGGCAAAACCAATATCTTTTAATTGCGCAATTGCAGGCACTGCTTCTCCATAAAAAACCTTGCGGATCATTTTTAACGTGTAAGCCGCAGCCAGTATAATTGCCAGCCCCGCACCAAATGCATACCAGGCACTTATTTTAAATAAACCGGCAAACATCATAAACTCACCCACAAATGCATTGGTAAGCGGCAGGCCGATATTGGCCAGCGCAATGATCACTAAAAAGATGGTAAGTACCGGCGCTTTGTGCGCAACGCCACCCAGTTGTGAGATGTGTTTGATGCCGGTTTGTCTTTCGATAATATCAACAACCACCCACATAGCAAGTATATTAATACCGTGGCTAAAGAACTGGATGATGGCACCCTGCACAGCAATTTCATTAAAAGTAAAAATAGCAGCACACATCAGCCCGATATGCGCAATAGAGGAGTAAGCCACCAGCCGCTTAATATTATCCTGCACCATTGCAATACAGCTGGCATACACAATACCCACGATACATAAAATGATCACCAGGTGCGCATACTGAAATGAAGCTGCAGGCAGCACTGGTATCAGCCAGCGGATAACGGCAAACAAACCCATTTTTACCATAAGGGCACTGAGCACCATGGTAACAGAAGTTGGTGACTGATCGTAGGTATCCGGCTGCCATGTATGAAATGGAAATACGGGCATCTTAATAGCAAATGCAATAAAAAACAAGAAGAAGACCCAGCCCTGTTCTTTGGCCACCAAACCTGTGTTAATGAATGATTGCCATGCAAAAGAATGTGGCGCAATGGTGCCATCTGCAAACACTCTCTCTGGGGTATGCATGTACACATATAATATCCCTATCAGCATGAGCAGGGAACCCGCAAATGTGTACACGAAAAATTTGAACGTGGCCTGTATTCTTTTTTCCCCGCCCCAGCGGCTGCATAAAAAGTAAACCGGTATTAATGCAAGTTCCCAGAAGAAATAAAACAACAACGCATCCATGGCTACAAACACACCCATGAGGCCACTAGCGGTAAGCAACATCAATCCATAAAAGGACGAGGGATTTTTATAATTGTTCTTTTGCGTAGTAATAAAGATCACCGGGAACGCAATAGCAGTAAGCAACGCAAGCAGGCGGCTCGTACCATCAAGCGCCACAAAAAAGCTGTTGCCGATCTGCTTCATCCAGTAATAATTTACCCTGTTGTAGCTACTGTACAATGAGTCGTCACTATAAAACAAACTGGCCACTACCACACCCAACAGCAACAGGGAAGCTACAAGCGCTGCATTGTATGCGGCTCTTCCTTTTAGAAAAAAACAAAAAATACCTGCCAGCAATGGCAACCAGATAAACAGTTCAGGAAACGTAATAAATTGACCCACTATAAATTATTTTTTTACGTAGAATTGAATGATAAATAATACCAGCATCCCAATCACCATCAGCAATACATATAAACCTACCTGGCCGCTTTGAATGAGTCTTAATTGGCGGCTTCCATAATTCACGGCTTTTCCTACACCGTTCACAATACCGTCGATGCCTTTTTTCTCAATTACATTGTTGAAAAACACCGATAATGAACGAAGTGGTTTTACAACGATGCCCTGGTACAACTCATCCACATACCATTTGTTTTGTAAAATTTTCCCGAACCCTGTTGCTTCTCCTTCGCCCTGGTAATTTTTGTATTTGCTCCAAGCAAAAAGGATTGATAAAACAACCAGGCCTGAAGAAAGGCCCATTAAAATATATTCGGTGCTATGGCTCAAATGATGCGTAACAGATTTTATAACCGGTGATAAAAATGCCGCCAGTTCATGACTGCCACCCAATGCAGCAGGTACACCTACAAATCCACCTATCACACTTAAGATTGCCAGCACTACCAGGGGAATCGTCATGGCAGAAGGGCTTTCATGTAAATGATGTTCCTGCTCATGGCTGCCCCTGAACTTGCCGGTGAACGTAATAAAATATAAACGGAACATATAAAATGCTGTAAGCAATGCAGCAAATAAAGTAATGGCGTACAATACCTGGCCGTACCCATGTACGCCGTATGCACCCGCCAATATTTCGTCCTTACTAAAGAACCCTGAGAACCCGGGTATGCCCGAAATAGCGAGGCAACCGATTAAAAAAGTGATGCTGGTAATTTTCATGTGTTTGTGCAGGCCGCCCATTTTGCGGATATCCTGTTCGCCACCCATGGCGTGAATCACACTACCACTACCGAGGAACATCAAGGCTTTAAAAAATGCATGCGTGAGCACATGGAATACTGCAGCAACATAATTACCCGTACCCAGTGCAATGAACATAAAGCCAAGCTGGCTCACGGTAGAATAAGCCAGTATTTTTTTAATGTCGTTTTGTTTGATGGCGATAGATGCCGCCAGCAAGGCCGTGGCCAAACCAATAACAGTGATGATGGTGAGCGTAACATCTGCCAGGGAGAACAACGCATTGCTTCTTGCAATCATGTAAATACCTGCGGTAACCATTGTGGCGGCGTGGATCAACGCACTCACGGGTGTGGGACCGGCCATCGCATCGGGCAGCCAGGTGTACAAAGGAATCTGCGCACTTTTACCCGTAGCTCCTACAAACAATAATAAGGTAATACCAGTGATATCGGTTGCAGATAATTGTGCCAATGACGTTGCAGAAAATACCGTATCAAAATCAAGCGAACCTACTCTTGCTATTAACCAGAACAGGGCCAGCAGGAAACCAAGATCGCCA
>CBFGLL010000087.1:0-8553 GCA_965649585.1 uncultured Chitinophagaceae bacterium
ACGATGTGGCATCGGTTGTTGTGCCAGTTACATCCCCCACACAATTATCAACTGCTACAGGAGCAGTGATAGTTGCTGAACATTCTGCAGTTACTGCGCTGATCATTGGAAAAGCAGGCGCAGTGATATCGTCGATCACCACAGTTTGTTGTGTGGTAGAAATATTACCATTACCATCATCAAAACTCCAGTTGATGGTGTAAGTGCCTTGTGCGGTGAATGATGTTGCATCAGTGGTTGTACCAGTTACATTCCCCACACAGTTATCAACAGCCTCAGGAGCAGTGATTGTTGCTGAACATTCTGCAGTTACTGTGCTGATCGTTGGAACAGCAGGAGCGGTGATATCATCGATCACAACAGTCTGTTGTGCTGTTGAGATATTTCCGTTGCCATCATCAAAACTCCAGTTAATGGTATAAGTGCCTTGGGCTGAATAGCTCAAAGGATCGTTTGTTGTTCCAGTTACTTCTCCCACACAATTATCTACTGCCACTGGTGCAGTGATGGTTGCTGAACACTCTGCAGTTACTGTGCTGATCGTGGGAACAGCAGGAGCAGTGATATCATCGATCACAACAGTTTGTTGTGCGGTAGAAATATTTCCGTTGCCATCATCAAAACTCCAGTTAATGGTATAAGTGCCTTGGGCTGAATAGCTCAAAGGATCGTTTGTTGTTCCAGTTACTTCTCCCACACAATTATCAACTGCCACAGGAGCATTGATTGTTGCTGAACATTCTGCAGTTACGGTATTGATCGTTGGAACAGCAGGCGCAGTGATGTCATCGATCACCACGGTTTGCTGTGCGGTAGAAATATTTCCATTACCATCATTAAAACTCCAGTTGATAGTGTATGTACCCTGGGCTGTGAACGATGTAGCATCGGTTGTTGTACCAGTTACTTCTCCAACACAATTATCAGTTGCCACAGGAGCAGTGATAGTTGCTGAACATTCTGCAGTTACTGTATTGATCGTTGGAACAGCAGGCGCAGTGATGTCATCAATCACAACTGTTTGTTGTGCGGTAGAGATATTTCCGTTGCCATCATCAAAACTCCAGTTGATAGTGTATGTACCCTGGGCTGTGAACGATGTAGCATCGGTTGTTGTACCAGTTACTTCTCCAACACAATTATCAGTTGCCACAGGAGCAGTGATAGTTGCTGAACATTCTGCAGTTACTGTATTGATCGTTGGAACAGCAGGCGCAGTGATGTCATCAATCACAACTGTTTGTTGTGCGGTAGAGATATTTCCGTTGCCATCATCAAAACTCCAGTTGATAGTGTATGTACCCTGGGCTGTGAACGATGTAGCATCGGTTGTTGTGCCAGTTACATCACCCACACAATTATCAACTGCTACAGGAGCAGTGATTGTTGCTGAACATTCTGCAGTTACGGTATTGATTGTTGGAACAGACGGCGCTAAATCATCATTAACGGTTACGAGTTGCGTAGCCGTTGCAACATTTCCAGCTGCATCGGTTACTGTCCAGGTAACTGTTGTATTGCCTTTTGTATAAATACCCGGTGCATCATTTGTCACAATTGTACCTGTGCAATTATCATCTACGATTGCATCACCCAAATCAACGTTTGTTGCAGAGCAGCTTCCCGCATCAGTACTGGCTACAACAGCTGCAGGGGCGATAATAGATGGCGCCTCTGTATCAGCAACGGTAATAACAAAAGAAGCTGTGGAAGTATTCCCTGCCGCATCAGTCGCCATGTAGGCGATGGTCGTTTGAGTATTAGATGCAAAGACCGATCCGCTTGACGGGCCTTCAATCTGAACCAGGGATTCAGGATTCGCATCTGTAACGGCGGGGGCATCCCAGGAAACAATTCCACCACATTGAACGAAAATGTCCGATAATCCGGTGATGACAGGTTTGGTATTATCAACGATGAGTAACTTAGTTATGGAGGGTGGTGATGAAGATTCTGAATTTAGGTTGCTCCCTGTAAATGCTACAGCTCTATACTCGCCGTCTGGCACATAACCGCTTCCAGCGGAGGCAATATTATATTGACCATCCCAATAAAAATTTGCAGAACCCCCATTAGGAATACTTTGATCAGCAGAACGCCATACGATAACATCGGAACTGTTTTTTATTCTCACGTTGAAGTTTGGAAAATTGCTGTTATTATTGTTGCCCGCACTATTGTTAAAGCCGACAATTGTGGCGATATCTTTTACACCTACACTTTCAGCTGGTGAGAAAGGGGAAGGTGCGGCAGATGAAATTTCTGCTCTACCGTCACTAAAATACACATACGCTATCCTCCCACTCGTCTGCCCCGTCGCCTTAAGTCTCAGTGAATCTCCCGGGCAGTTACACACCGTCCAATTCGTTACGAATCCCCCTGCAGCATCTGCAGTTACCGTCCAAGGCATATAAGACGAATCCGGACTCGTCGTATTACAGGGTTGAAATAAATTTTTCACTTTCAACACTACATTTTCCCCGGGCAAAAAACCTGCACCGGTGAATACCGCATTCGAAAGTGGAGCATAATCCGGCTTGTCGCTTGTAACAGTGGCCGTTTGGGCATGGGTGATCATTGCTGCACATACAAATAAAAACAGCAAGCTGATCAACCTGGGTAAACTAAGTTTCATAAAACTGGTTTCAATTAATAAATGGGTTGCCCTATGCAATGCATAGCGGCGGGTAAGCATAAAACATCTTATTTGCAGTGGGGACTACAATCGAAAACCAAAATGGAAATTGGAAGAAAACCTAATTTTTGCTGGCTTTGCAGGAGGATGATGGGTTAAAGAGGTAAAAGCATTAGGGATGTTAAAATTATGTGAACACAAACAATCCACCAAAAAAAATTTCGGAAAATACCATGAATCAGGTAGAAAACGCAGGAGCTGCGGCTGCCAATTATCCTTGGTTCATTATTTGTCAGACAAATTGAAACAACATTTTTTGAACCTCATTCAATTTACATCCAAAGGACTTTACTGCCCGGCCGGCGATTTTTATATCGATCCCTGGAAGCCGGTAAAAAAGGCCATTATCACCCATGCGCACAGCGATCATGCCCGCTTTGGCAGCGATCATTATTTATGCACCCAGCAAACGATGCCCATATTAAAACTAAGGCTGGGCGACATCCAGGTGCAAAGCCTCGTATGGAACGAGGTGCAAAACATCAACGGGGTAAGTGTTTCCTTTCATCCTGCAGGACATATCATTGGGTCGGCCCAGGTAAAACTTTCGTTCAAGGGCGAAACATGGGTGTTTACCGGTGATTATAAACTGGAGAACGACGATATCTCCACGCCCTTTGAACCCGTGAAATGCCACAGCTTCATCACCGAATCTACATTTGGCTTACCAATTTATAAATGGAAACCCCAACAGGTAATTTTTGATGAAATAAAAAAATGGGTGGGGCAAAATCATCAACAGCAAATTACCAGCGTGTTGATCGCTTACAGCCTTGGCAAGGCACAACGAATCTTAAAGCCACTGGCAGAAACGGGTTTAAGAATTTATGGCCACGGCGCTATTGCGAATGTGCACGACAGTTTAATAGCCGCAGGCTGGAACTTCCACCGGTGACACGTATCACAGCTGATACCCCAAGAGAAGAGATTAAGGGTCATATCGTAATTGCACCACCAGGCGCCGACGGTACGCCCTGGATGAGAAAACTCTCTCCATACGCAACCGGCATCTGCAGTGGCTGGATGCAGGTGAGGGGTCATCAGCGCCGCCGCAATGCCGATGCCGCTTTTGCCCTCAGTGATCATGCCGATTGGGATGGATTAAAAGAAGCCGTTGACCTAACCGGTGCGTCGAGGGTATTTACCACGCATGGTTTTCAAAGTGCATTCAGCAGGTATCTCAACGAACATGGAATTGAATCGCATGAAGTGAAAACCGCTTTTGGGGAAGAAGAAGAGGAAACATTAAATGTGGAAAAAGATCAAACCAGTACCGAAGAATGAAACAATTTGCATCACTGATACAGGAGTTAAGCGTAGGTAGCAAAACAAATGCAAAGCTACAGGCCCTGCAACAGTATTTTCAATCGGCCAGCGATGAAGACAAGGTATGGGTAATCGCCATCTTTACGGGGCGCAGGCCAAAGCGGGCGGTAAATACAGCCCAGTTGCGGCAATGGTGCAAAGAACAGGCAAACCTCACCGACTGGTTATTTGAAGAATGTTATCACACGGTGGGCGACCTGGCAGAAACCATCGCACTACTGGTTCCGAAAAATGAACATACTACCGGTAACGAACACACGCTTTCCTGGTACCTCCAGCAACTCAGCGAATTGATAAAAGCAGATGACGAATCAAAAAAAGCCTTTGTTTTAAATGCCTGGTCACAAATGAGTGAACAGGAAATATTTGTTTTCAATAAATTATTTACCGGCGGATTTCGTATTGGCGTTTCGCAAAAAATGATCGTGAATGCACTGGCCAGATCAACCAGCCTGGCACCCGGCATTATTGCGCACCGCATTTCGGGCAACTGGTTGCCGGCACATACAAAGTTTGATGAATTATTCAGCGCAGCGTTTGAAAATAAAGATATCAGTAGGCCCTACCCTTTTTACCTGGCTTATGCGGTGGAAGAGGATGTAAGCAGCCTGGGTGATATCAATGAATGGCAGGCAGAATGGAAATGGGATGGCATTCGGGGGCAGATCATCAAAAGAGAAAATGAATTATTCATCTGGAGTCGTGGGGAAGAACTGATCACTGAAAAATTTCCTGAGCTTAATCCCATCCTTCACCAACTACCCGAGGGGATCGCATTAGATGGGGAGATCATGGTATTAAACCCCCACCCCACCAACGGCAGCATTGAACCGCTGCCTTTTTCACTTCTTCAAACACGCATCGGCCGGAAAAATATCAGCAAAAAACAATTAACCGAGGCACCGGTGGCTTTTATTGCCTACGACCTGCTCGAGTATGAGGGTACCGACATCAGGGAACACTCGCTCCAGGAAAGAAGGGAAAGGCTCACAGCTATCATCAGCAACATCAAAGATTGCCCCATTCATTTGTCGCCCGTAGTGGATGCAAAAGACTGGGAAGAATTAACGGCTATCAGGACTCAGTCGAGAGACAGGGGAAGTGAGGGTATTATGCTGAAACGTAAATCGGCTACTTACCAGGTAGGCCGAAAAAGAGGCGACTGGTGGAAGTGGAAGATAGAACCGCTTACCATTGATGCAGTGATGATATATGCACAAAAAGGAAGTGGACGAAGGAGTAACCTGTACACCGATTATACCTTTGCGGTAAAGGATGGAGAAAAGCTGGTACCATTTGCAAAAGCCTACAGCGGGCTTACCGACAAAGAATTTGCCCAGGTAGATAATTTTGTAAAAAGAAATGCGCTCGAAAAATTTGGGCCTGTACGCACAGTAAAACCAGAACTTGTATTCGAAATTGCCTTTGAAGGAATTGCTGCCAGCAACAGGCATAAGAGTGGCGTTGCACTTCGGTTCCCCCGCATGAGCCGCTGGAGAAAAGATAAAAAAGCAGATGAAATAAATACCCTGGATGATTTAAAAAAGATGTTGGAGGTTTATGGGAGTTAGGTGCGGGTACTGGATACTGGATACTGGATACTGGATACTGGATACTAGATACTGGTTGCTGGTTTCTGGTTTCTCGTTTCTCGTTGGGTGCTTTGTAAATTGCGAAGCTATATTGAACATTGAACATTGAACATTGAACATTGAACATTGAACATTGAACATTGAAAATTGAACATTTGAACATTTGAACCTTTCAACCTTTGAACCTATCAACCTTTGACCATCAACTATCGACTATAAATCATGTCTCCCGGAGAAAAAATCATTACAAATATCTTAAAGCAAACAGATCGAAAACCATTTCTGTTTCAACGCCAGGCCTGGGATGCGATAGCAGCGGGAGAAAGCGGCCTGGTAAACGCTCCTACCGGGTCAGGAAAAACCTATTCAGTTTTCCTGGGTGCTATTATCCAGTTTATCAATGAGCATCCGAAAAATTATCAAACAAAAAAAAATAATGGATTACAACTGCTGTGGATAACACCACTCCGTGCGCTTGCAAAAGATATTGCACGGGCGATGGAAGAAGTGATCAGTGTATTAGCCATGCCATGGCAGGTGGGCATCCGCAACGGCGATACGGCAATAAACGAAAGAGCTAAACAAAAACGCTCCATGCCGGAAATCCTCATCATCACACCAGAAAGCCTGCATTTATTATTAGCACAAAAAGAGAATCCTTTATTATTTAAAAACCTCCGCATCATTGCGGTAGATGAATGGCACGAGCTGCTGGGTAGCAAAAGGGCCGTACAGGTGGAACTGGCTTTATCAAGATTGATAAGTATCAGGAAAGCTGAAAATAAAAAAGAGTCGCCAACTGTCAACTCGCAACTCCCAACTTTCAACTTATCCCTTTGGGGTATTTCCGCTACCATCGGCAACCTGGAAGAAGCCAAAGAAGTATTGTTATCGCCCATTGGCAAACAGGGAATGATCATCCGTGCTAACATTCATAAAGAGGTAGCCATCCTGCCGGTGATGCCGGATGAAATTGAAAAATTTCCCTGGGCAGGGCATCTTGGTTTAAAGCTTGCCCACAAAGTGTTACCCATCTTACAACAACATCAAACCACCCTTATTTTTATTAATACAAGGGGCATGAGTGAAAGATGGTACCAGCAACTGCTCCTTATTGAGCCAAATCTTGCAGGTGCTCTTGCATTGCACCATGGCAGCATTGAGCAGGAGTTGCGGATATGGGTAGAAGAAGCTTTACACACGGGTGTGCTCACCGCCGTTGTGTGTACATCATCACTGGATCTCGGTGTGGATTTCCGCCCGGTGGAAACAGTGATACAGGTGGGTTCGCCAAAAGGGGTCGCCAGGTTTTTGCAGCGGGCAGGCCGCAGCGGTCACCAACCCGATGCAACCAGCATCATTCATTTTTTACCCACCCATTCTTTGGAACTGATAGAAGTGGCTGCATTAAGAGAGGCAGTAGAAGAAAATTTTATTGAAAGCCGCCCCCCGCTCTCACTTTGTTATGATGTGTTGCTGCAATACCTCAGCACGCTTGCCGTGGGAGATGGTTTTTATCCCGACCAGGTGTTTGAAGAAGTGAGGTCAACATTTTGTTATGCAGATATCACAAAAGAAGAATGGAACCAGCTTCTGCAGTTTTTAACAGAGGGAGGTGTTGCCCTTAGACAATACGATGATTACAAAAAAGTAGAGATCATTGATGGCCTGTATAAAATCAACAGCAGGCGAATGGCTATGCGGCACCGCCTGCACATTGGTACCATAGTAAGCAGCCCGATGATGAAGGTTAAATTCATCAGTGGTGGATACGTGGGCGTAATTGAAGAAGGTTTTATCAGCAGGCTTAACCCCGGTGACGTATTTACGCTTGCAGGAAAAAATCTTGAATTTGTAACGATAAAAGAAATGACGGCACTGGTGCGAAAATCATCTGCCACAAAATCCATTGTGCCGAGCTGGGATGGCGGTCGTATGCCCCTCAGCGCCAACCTCGGGTTTATGTTAAGAAAAAAATTATCCGATGCCTTACATGCTACGGCAAAAAAAGATCCTGAACTTTTTGCCTTAAAACCCTTGTTCAAAAAACAGCAGGAATTGTCGCATGTGCCGGTGGCCAACGAATTGTTGATAGAACACATAGAAACCAAAGACGGGTTTCACTTATTTGTGTATCCTTTTGAAGGTAGATTGGTGCATGAAGCAATGGCAGCCCTGCTGGCCTACCGCATCAGCAAAATAATCCCTATCAGTTTTTCCATTGCGATGAATGATTATGGGTTCGAATTACTAAGTGATCAGCCCATTCCACTGGACGATTCAAATGTGTATGAATTATTTTCTGAAGAAAATTTATTTGAAGAAATCAATAAAGCGGTAAACGCATCTGAAATGGCCCGGCGAAAATTCAGGGATATAGCTGTAATAGGTGGACTACTGTTCCAGGGAATGCCCGGGGAAAAAATTAAGGCAAGACACCTGCAATCATCGGCATCCTTACTGTTTAATGTATTCAGCGAATATGAGCCCGGCAACCTATTGCTGCGCCAGGCATATAACGAAGTAATGGATCAGCAAATGGATGAACCAAGGCTACGCAATATGCTGCAGCGCATTCAAAAAAGTAAGATCGTTATCCAGTTTCCCAGCCAGTTAACGCCTTTCTGTTTCCCTATTAAGGTCGACAGTATGCGGGAGACGCTTAGCTCCGAAAAACTGGAGGACCGCATTATGAAAATGCAGCAACAACTGCGGGGCAAATGACCTTATTAAGATCGTAACGATGCCTACAATAAATAATAGTACCCAGATAATATCTGTTAGGGCGGGTTTTGTTTTCAATGTTTGGATATATTAAATCTTATAAAATCAAGCTGCCTTGAGCCCGAGCCTGAAGGCAAGGCTAAAATATTTAAAGCTACGTGGCGTGTTACTGTTATTGGTAGACCTCCACTTCCTGCCATTGGCAAATGTTGGTTT
>CBFGLL010000088.1:0-8498 GCA_965649585.1 uncultured Chitinophagaceae bacterium
ATCATGTAAACGCAATTTATATTGCTACACCGCCGGATACACACGAAACCTATGCCATGCAGGCTATCGAGGCCGGCAAACCGGTGTATGTTGAAAAGCCAATGACCATTGATTATGCTTCCGCTTTACGGTTGCAGGCAGCGGTAGACACTAACAACGCAAAACTTTGCGTAGCTCATTATCGTAATGCTCAGCCATTTTTCCTTTGCATAAAAGAAGTGATCGACAAAAAACTGATCGGCAATGCCAGGGAAGTATCACTGAATTTTCAACGCACGCCGTATTCGGCGGAGGATATGAAAAATCCTGGAAAAGCCTGGAGGGTAGATCCTGTTGTTTCCGGGGGAGGTTTGTTTCACGACCTTGCTCCCCACCAGTTGGCGTTCCTGTTGATGTTGTTTGGAAAAGTAACATCTATAAAGGGTGAAGCTAGAGCTCATTCCGTGATGTACAGTGCTGCAGACGAAGTAGAGGCCAGCATCAAATTCCAGAGCGATATTCATTTTGAGGGCAAATGGAATTTTAGGGCAAAAGAAAATGTGGATGAATGTCTCATTCGAGGAAGCCATGGATTTATAAAATTTGCTTTTTTCGGAGAACAGCTGCTGGAAATGCATACAACAAATGGGTATGAAAAAAAGCATTTTGCTGCGCCCCTGCATGTTCAGCAACCCATGATTGAAAAACTTGTGCAGTATTTTTTGGAGGGTGGTTCAAATCCCTGCCCGGTATCGCAGGGCGTGGAAGTGATGCGATTAATGGAACTGGTTACGAAACATTGATTCCATTTTGTTTTTATCTTTATATAGCAGCCTGTTGTATTAAATTTCTTTCCATGAAAAAATATATTCTATTTACGTTGATCCTGTTTACTGCCGCATTAGTAAGTGGGCAGTCGGTTAAGATACTCACTAGCGGTAGCAAAACGGGTATGCGTGGCCTCAGTGTAGTAAACGATAAAGTGATCTGGGTAAGTGGCAGTAACGGCCAGGTGGGGCGCAGCCTCGATAGCGGTAACACCTGGAAATGGATGACCGTAAAAGGTTTTGAAAAAATGGATTTCAGGGATATCGAAGCCTTCGATGAAACCAGCGCCGTTATTATGGGTATTGACGCACCTGCGTACATATTGCGCACCAGCAACGGTGGAGAAACATGGGACGTTGTTTTTAAAGATGATACCAAGGGAATGTTTTTGGATGCAATGGAATTCTGGAACGAATACAGCGGGATTGTAATTGGTGACCCGCTCAACAAACGTTTTTTTGTTGCGAGAACCTTTGATGGAGGTTATACCTGGGAAACACTGCCTGAACCCAACAAACCACTGGCAGCAGAAGGTGAAGCCTGCTTTGCAGCCAGCGGCACCAATATCCGCAAGCTCGATAATGAAGAAGCAATTTTTATTACAGGCGGCAAAGTGAGTAATGTACACGTGCGGGATAAACAAATAAAATTGCCTTTAATGCAGGGCCTTGAAACCACCGGTGCGAATTCGCTTGCTGTAAAAAATAAAAAAACCTGGATGGTGGTAGGAGGAGATTTTAATAAAAAAGATTCGGCGGGCGGCAATGCTGCTATTACTTTTAATGCCGGCAAAAGCTGGACGATACCTGTAACTCCACCCGGCGGATATAGAAGCTGTGTGGAATTTATCCAGAAAAAACAATGGATCACCTGCGGCCTTAATGGAGTTGATATCAGCAACGACGATGGAAAAACTTTTACCAATATCAGCAAAGAAGGCTTCCACGTGGTGAGAAAAGCAAAAACCGGCAAAGCAGTATTTTTTGCGGGAAGTGGAGGGAGGATAGGGAAGTTGGTGGAAAGTCGCTAGAATGAGTCCATAGACTATGGTCGATAGACCATAGCCCTTTGTAAGGTTTTAGCGATTTTAAAATCGCTTGGGTTGATCTTCAAAAAATTTAAATGGAGTTTTAGAGTATTCGTTTCATAAAAAAGTTGATGGTCTGTCGACTATCGACTGCCCTTACTTCTTAAACATAAAATATACCGCCCCAAGAATCAGTAAAAAGCTCACGAAGTATCTCCAGTGAAAAGGCTCTTTGAGATAGAACACAGCAAAAATCGCAAACACCACAAGCGTAATGGCTTCCTGCGTTATTTTTAATTGAAAACCGCTCATACCGTTGGCGTATCCTATACGGTTGGCAGGCACCATCAACATATACTCAAACAAAGCGATCCCCCAACTGATTAATACAGCCTTCCATAAAGGAATCTGGATATTCTTTAAATGTCCATACCAGGCAATGGTCATAAACACATTAGATATAGTAAGAAGTGCAATTGTTTTAATCATATACTTCATTAAAAAAATGTCTCCCTGCAGCAGCATTAACCAACTTGCAGGGAGACTTACTGTATGTATATTTAAGAGGACTAGTTCAAACTTCTGAAATCTACCGGAACCAGCTTACTTACACCAGCTTCCTGCATGGTTACACCATAAATCACATCCACGGCGCTCATCGTTTGTTTATTGTGGGTAACAATGATGAACTGCGAATTTTCACTAAACTGTTTTATCATGTTGGTAAATTTACCAACGTTGGCATCATCCAATGGCGCATCTACCTCATCCAAAATACAGAACGGAGCCGGCTTAATTAAATAGATTGCAAATAGCAGGGCAGTGGCTGTCAGAGTTTTTTCGCCACCACTTAGCTGGCCAATGCTGCTCGGGCGTTTGCCTTTTGGTTTTGCCACGATATCAATTGCAGTATCAGCAAGGTTTTCAGGATCTACCAACACCATATCCGCAGTGTCCTCGTCGGTAAATAAAGCCTTAAACACTTTCTGGAAATTTTCCCTTACACGGTTAAAGGTATCCAGGAATTGCTGGTTAGCGGTGGCTTCCACTTCCTGGATGGTTTGTAATAAACTATCTTTCGCCGTTACAAGATCATTCTTTTGTTCAAGGATGAATTCATACCTTTTTTTCATCTCGGTGAAAGCTTCAATAGCAGTAGGATTCACTTCACCCATATTTTCCAAACGCTTTTTCATGCGTTCGTTCTTTTCTTTCAGCTCTTCAAGATCGGTGTCGGTTGTCCTCGGTTCGTCAATGATCTCGTCGAGGTTTACTTTAAACTCCACGCTCAGGCGCTCCTTCATTCCAGCAAGCTGCAATTTTAAATCAGTGAGTTTATCCTTTATCTCGTTTAAAAGATGATCTATCCCTTCTTTGGATTTTTGTTTGTGGCGTAGTTCACTTTCCTTTTCGGCAAGTGCATTTCGAAGGTTATAATACTCCTGGTCTGCTTCGTTAAGCTTTTTCTCCTCTGATTCTTTGTTCTGCAGCATGGTAACCAGCAGGATTTCCAGTTCCTGTAGCTCCAGTGCTGTAAACTCAATGTTTTCCGCCGCATCTTTTAGTTGAACAGAACTGTTTTCTACTTCAACCTTCAGGTTACTCAGCTGGTTGGTTTTAAATTCCAATTCCTGCTTTAAAGAAGACACTTTACTTTGTTGCTTCGTGTACTGGAGATTACTGTCGTTGTAAGCAGCTGTTGCAAAATTGTATTCCTGCTCGGCAGATGCATAATCGCTTTCTATTGCCTGGAGTTTGTCGGCCAGTTCTTCCAGCTGGAAATTGTATTTTTCCAGCTCTTCCCTGGTAGCAGCAATTGCGTCATGGTTGCTGTCAAGCTGCATCTGCAATTCGTCAATTCTTGCAGTACTGGTAGTTTCCAGGAAATGCAGGTTTTCAATTTTATTTTGAAGGGAGAAAACGGTATTGGTGAGGTTGTTAATATCCTGCTGTGTTTGTTTGATAGCATTTTCTTTCAACTGTTCGTTAAAAGCGATCACTTCGTTATGGCGTGCCTGGATCTCCAGTTTCAGCGCATCCACCACCTGTTGCTGGCTGGCAATATCGGCCTGCATTTTTTCCAGGTTTTTTGCACGGCCTATTTTGTTGCCTTCAAACAAACCTACGCTACCGCCAGAAAGGGCGTATTTTCCTTTTACATATTTACCCGTTTTTTCCAACACTACCGCACCATTACTGTTGTGGATTGCATCTTCGTTTTCGGCAATAAACACATTTCCTAAAAGATGCCCGGCCAGTTGCTGGTACCTTGCATCAATTTCAACAACACTCAATGCAGGAATAGTCCCTTCCGGTTGATGATGGCTTTCGGCCTCAGCAAATTTATCGAGTAAGAAAAAGTTTGCCTTACCTTTTTTATTCTCATCCAGCAGTTGCACCGCTTGCAAACCTTCCTGAAGGTTGTTCACTACATAGTAATTCAGGTAAGGCTCCAGCACATTTTCTACCGCAGCACGGTACTGCTCCTTTACATAAATAATATCCGACAGCAGGGGAGCGGTGTGGTTCCAACCCTGGTTATTATGCAAAAATTTTACACTTTCGGGATAACCCTCCATTGAATCTACCAGGCTCTTTAAAAGGTCGTGCTCATTGCGCTTTGCATCCAGCTTGCGGCTTTCTTCTGCAAGGTTATTACGCAAACCTTCCATTAGGTTCTGCGTTTGCAGGATTTGCTCTTTGGTAAATTCATGATGATCCTGCAATTGCTGGAGATCGGTTTTTTTACTATTGAGCTCTTCTTCTTTTGCTGCTTTTTCAGGTTCCAGTTGTTGCAACTGGGCCTGGCGTTGATTTTTTTCTTCCTGTATCTGGGTGATGGTACGCTGCAGGTTTTGAATAGAAGTGTCGGCCACTGCTACCTTTTTTTCTGCATCAAACTGGTTGCGCTGAATTGCCTGGTTTTCCCTGCGCATAGCATCAATGCTTCCACGTTTCTCGTCGAACACACGGCGTTTTTCTTCCACCTCTTCTTTTAACTGTTCCAGTTTTTCTGCCAGTTCTTCTACCTTCACCGATTCATCATTCACCTGTGTGCCGGTGAAACTAATGCTTTCTTCAAGGCCCTGAACCTGCCCCGCAGACCGGGTAAGAAATTCATCGAGGTTTGTTTTTCTTTCTTTCAAATGCTGCAAGCGCTGGCTGCTGAGGCTTTTTTCACTTTCCTTGCTGCGTACTTTATCCAACATGTCGTTGTAGGCATGTTGCATCAGCTGCAAAGCCTTTTCCTTTTCCACGAAAGCTAATTTTTCCGCTTCCAAACCTGCTTCTTCTTTTGCAATGGCAGTTTCTAATTCTATTCGTTTATCAACTTCCTGTTGTTGCTGTTCGTTAAGATCCTTGTAGGTGATGTTGAAGCCCTCCAAAGCCGCTTTTGCCAGTTCAATACTTAGTTCCTTGTATTCCTTTTTTATTTCGTAATACTTCTCGGCTTTTTTTGCCTGGCTCTCCAGGCTCTTTAGCTGGTTATTGATCTCAAACAAAAGATCTTCAATACGTGCAAGATCCTGCTCGGTAGCATCGAGTTTTAGTTTTGCTTCTTTTTTCCGGGTTTTGTAAATGGTGATGCCGGCCGCCTGCTCCAGCATTTTTCTACGGCTGTTCTCTTTGTCTTTGATGATATCATCTACCATTCCAAGCTCAATAATGGCATAACTGTCGGTGCTAACGCCGGTATCCATAAACAGGTTATGAATATCCTTCAGGCGGCATGCTACATCGTTGAGACGGTATTCACTTTCGCCACTTTTATAATATTTTCGGGTAACCGTTACCGTATTAAATTCTGTTGGCAACAGGTTTTTAGTATTTTCAAAAGTGAGGCTCACTTCTGCAAGGCCACTTGCGCTCCGGCTTTTGCTCCCGTTAAATACGAGGCTCTCCAGGTTTTCGCTGCGCAGGTTACTTATTTTATGCTCGCCGATCACCCAGCGTATACTATCAATAATATTGCTTTTACCACAGCCATTCGGGCCTATCACACCGGTAATTCCTTCGTCAAAGTTCAATACAGTTTTATCGGCAAAACTTTTAAATCCCTTGATTTCTAAACTCTTTAATCGCACAGTAATTCAGTTTTAAGTAAGAGGGCAAATATAACTGAATGAGGTAGATATTATTTTGTACCCTCAGTGTATCGAAGGGTAATTGTTCACAGGTTGTACACAGCCTCGATTTTAGTGGCAAAATCTGGTTAAAAAAGGGCGAAAACCCGCGAATAAAGGATGATATATGAATTGTTTTTTGTATTAATCAGGAAATATTTATTCGTAATTTGACGGCTCACTTAAAAATATGGATATGTATAAAATTGTAGTGCTTTCTTCTTCGGTGCGGATTGGCAGGAAGAGCGACCGGGTGGCTAGTTTTTTCATGAATTATATCAAGGCAAATAACATCGGCGAAGCGGTGCTTGTTGATCTGCATGAGATCAATTTTCCCATCTTTCATGAGCGCTTAAAATTTTTACAGGATCCACCAGCATCTTTAATTGACTTCTCCGAAACAATAAAATCGGCAGATGGCATTGTACTCGTTACGCCGGAATACAATGGCGGGTACCCGGCAAGTTTAAAAAACGCCATCGATGTACTGGGTGTTGATGTTTGGGCGAGAAAACCAATTGCGATTTCAACCGTGTCTGCAGGCGCTTTTGGAGGTATGAATGTGATCACTTCCATTCAATTCAGCCTTTGGAAACTAGGAGCCTGCACTGTGCCTTCTTTATTTCCAGTGCCCACGGTCGATAAAGCTTTTGATGAAAATGGCAACCCATCCGATAAGGAAGGCACAGAAAAACGTGCTGGCCGTTTTATAGAAGAATTGAGGTATTATATGGAGGCGGCAGCAAAGATGAAGTAGGTTGTTAAAAAAACTGCAATATCTACGAAACTTCTCCTATTTCATTTTAGAGCCTTACTTTTGATGACAATTTTTAATGTTTCACAAATTAGCTCATGAAAAAAATAATTTTACTTTCTTCTGTATTTGTATGTGCACAACTGCTGGCACAGCCTACCTTGATAAACCAGGCAATTGTGCATACCACTACAACCATTGTAGCACCCGAAGGATCAGATGATGTGACCCAGCTCCAGAACCAGGGCGGCGAAGGCCGGATGATGTTCAGGAATTTTGCTGATGGAGAAATTAAATCCACCACGTATTTGAAGGGCGACCTGGTGAAGACGGTCGTGAAAACAGAAATGGGCCGCATCACCACCATCAGGGATAATGCAGCAAAAAAAACCACTACTTTAATGGAGATGATGGGTAATAAAACAGGGTTTTATGCTACCGATGAAGATGAAGCGGAAATGCGCAGGAAAAGAGACAGCATGATGCGGGCAAACCAGAATGATTCCTCCCGCCCTAATCGCCCCGCAACCGAAAACGCAGTAGAGATCGTGGAAACAGGGGAGACAAAAAAAATAGCCGGTTATAATGCAAAAAAAGTGTGGGTTGTTACGTCGAGGCTGCTAGGTATAAAGGATACTGCTGTGGCCTGGTACAGCCCCGAAATAAAGTTGGTCAATATGAGTACCATCGGCGGCTCATCTTTCGGAAATTTTGGTGCCGGCCCCGGTGGTTCGGTAACAGCCCTCAGCAAGCTGGAGGGGATGGTATTGCGGTACGAATCAAAAATGCGTAATAATCGTACCATGACGGTGGAGGTAACAAAACTGGAAACATCAAAAGAAATTGCCGCAAAGGAATTTGATATTCCAAAAGATTTTGAAGTGAAACCAATGAAAGAAATGCAGGGCATGCGATTCGGCGGTGGCCCTGGTGGCGGGGGTGGCGACAGGATCTTTATCCGCCAGTAATTTTCTTTTTCTTGAAAACACAGAATAAAAAATTCTGGAGTGTGCGAAATGGAGTAATATGGTCTTTGTAGGTGCAATCCATTTTTTCAAACTCTTTATTAAACAATACAGCGAGTTTTCTCTCGCTGTATTGCGTTACGGGAAGCCCGCTGCACCTTGCAGGACCACTGATAGAAAACGTGCCGATCATTAAAAACTCATTCACGCAACTGCCTGCTATCTCAAGATATTTTTCCACTGCTTCCGGCTCGGTCAAAAAATGAAAGGTGGCCCTGTCGTGCCACAGGTCATATGATCGTGTCTGCTTAAAATCGGTAATGTCTGTTTGTATCCAGGTTACTTTTTTCGCCTGCTCCCCAAGCCTTTGTTGAGCCTTGGCGATAGCGGCTGCAGATATATCCAGCACGGTGATGTTTTCATAACCTCTTTCGAGCAAGTGATCTACTAATGTGCTATCGCCGCCACCAATGTCGATGATGGATGCCGATTTAGGCAATGAAAATTCTTCAATCCACTGCAGGGAAAGTTCAGGAACCTTTTGTGTCCAGCTCACTTCATCTGGCGACTTGGTTTCATACACGCTTTCCCAATGTTGTTGTAATTCTTTGTTCATTTTAATGCGGTAATTTTTCACGCAGTTTTGCATATACCCAAGTACCTGCAATAGCACTTAATAATGTTACGATCACTACCAGGGCGCCTGTACCTATCTGTGCAAACAAGGGCCCGGGGCATGCTCCCGTGATAGCCCAGCCGAAGCCAAACAATAAACCACCGTACACCTGTCCCTTGTTGAAGGATTTAGGGTGAAACAAAAC
>CBFGLL010000089.1:0-8357 GCA_965649585.1 uncultured Chitinophagaceae bacterium
ATGGTATTAATTGTTTCCAGCGCCATGGGATTATCATTCTGGTAATAATAACTCATGGCCAAATCTTTGCTGATGTTAATATTGCCGGGTTCCTGTTGCTGCGCCCTTTTAAGTACTAATACAGCATTCCCAAAATCTCCCTGCTTCATAAATGCTTTGGCTGTTTCGTGCAGTTCGGTTATGGATTGATTTTGTGCGATACCTGTATGCATCAACACGAAGCCTAGTAAGGAACAGAATAGTTTTTTCATTCCTGTAAAGATAAAAGATAGCGCTGTTTAAATACCTGATGTTAACGATATTTATAAAAATGATAAGGGCTGTTATGGATATTTTTGCTAACCGGTTAGCGGTTGCTAACCAAAATTTTACATTATGAAACTGTTTTTACTATTATTGCTGTGCCCGGTTACTGTGATGAGCCAGGATATCTCCGGCTTATGGACAGGTTACGTAAGTACCACCGAACGAACACTTCCTTACGAAGTAGTGATCAATAAACAAAATGGAGAATGGGTGGGCTATTCGCAGATTAGTTTCGTGGTAGACGGGAAGGATATCACTTCTGTAAAAAAATTAAAAATAACATACGACCAACGCCACCTGGTACTGGAGGATGAGCTGTTACTCAAGGATAACTTTGAAAAGGATGCGGCAAAAAAAATAGTGCAAACCAGCGAACTCGACCTCGTTCAGAAAGGGAAACAATGGATGATGGAAGGGAGTTTTAAAACAAAACGTACCCGCACCATGCGCCCTGCAGAAGGCATCATTGTATTGTACAAAAGCCCCGCACCTGCCGAAGCAAATGCACGTTTACAAAGCAGCCTCGCAGAACTAAAACTCAATGACGCATTGGTTGTGTTTAAGCCGGTGTACAACGCTCAACCGATTGATGTGGCGGTAAATGCACCCGTTAATTTGCCGGTGAGTGACGAAGAAGTAGCAGCACAGCAGGCTGCAGCCAAAGCTAGCATGGCAAAAAATGTAGATAAACCGGTAGTAAAAGCAGCCGCTCCAGCCGTAAAACCCAGCCCGGTAGTTTCTGCACCGACAAGGCCGGTAACTTCGGCAGCGGCACCAATGCCCACACAGCCCCAGGTCCCGGTGGCACCTGCAGTTGTTTATAACCCGCCCCCGCTACCTCAACTACCCGCCGTGAAACTTGACGACCGAAAAATTGAATTAATAGAAACGATTCCAGTTTACAGCGACAGCCTTGTATTGAGTATTTATGATAACGGTGAAATTGACGGTGACACGGTGAGCGTGGTATTAAACGGCAAAACGATCATGAGCAAAGAACGCCTGGCATCCAGGGCAAAAAGCCTCACTGTATACCTTACCCCGGAACTCACCGACGATATACAATTGGTAATGTATGCCGAGAACCTCGGTATCTATCCACCCAACACCGGTTTGCTGATTATACAGGACGGCAACAGGAGAAGGGAAGTGAGATTTTCCGGCGATCTTAATAAAAGTGCAGCTATATCATTAAAAAGGCAGCGATGATCGCTGCCTTATGATGATTGTTAATCCAATACATGCGTGAGAAGTCCGTCACGGAGCTTCGGTTCAAACCAGGTGCTTTTGGGGGGCATCACTTCACCGCTATCCGCCACAGCAAATAATTGCTCTATGCTCACGGGGTAAATGCTGAGCGCCAAAGCCATTTCCCCACTGTTCACTCTTTTTTCCAGTTCTTCCAAACCACGTATTCCGCCTACAAAATCTATCCGTTTGTCGGTGCGCTGGTCTTTTATGCCAAGGATGGGATCCAGCAGATTTTTTTGAAGAATACTTACATCGAGCACTTCGATGGGATCTGCCTCATTAAATGTCCCGGGCTTCGATTGAAGTTTATACCATTGCCCCGGAATGTACAGGCCAAACTCATGCACAGTAGATGGTTTCACTGCTTCAGCAGATTTTTCGATGGTAAAATCTTTCCCGAGTTGTTGTAAAAAATCTTCTGTGCTTAATCCATTTAAATCAACCACCACCCTATTGTAATCCATTATTGCCAACTGGTTGCTGGGGAACAAAGTGGTAAGAAAATAATCTGCATTGGCAGTAGCGTTTTCACCGAGTTCTTTACGCACTTTTGCGGCAGAAGCTGCACGATGATGGCCATCGGCAATATAAGTAGCAGGTACTTTTGTTTTAAATAACTGACTGATGGTTTCAATGGTCTGGTCATCGTTCACGATCCAGATGGTATGTTGAATTCCATCATCTGCAATAAAATCGTACTGTGGACCTTTCTCTTTCATCCAACCATTCAACACTTCATCAATTTCGGCCACATTTCTATACGCCAGGAAAACATTCCCCGTTTGAGCCCCAATCGTCTTCATATGATCAATACGATCTTTTTCTTTTTCAGGTCGGGTAAACTCGTGCTTTTTGATAAGCCCGTTTTCGTAATCATCTACCGAGCTGCCACACACCAAACCGGCCTGGCTACGACCATTCATGGTAAGGCGATAAATATAATAACAGGCTTTATTTTCCCTGAATAAAATATTGCGGCTGATGAAGGCTGTAAGGTTTTCTTTTGCCTTATCATACACCTGCTGCGAGTGTGTGTCAATATTATCCGCTAAACCGATTTCACTTTTGGTAATATGTAAAAAAGAATGGGGATTTCCCTGTGCTTCTATTTTTGCTTCTTTGCTGTTCAGCACGTCGTAGGGACGGCTGGCAACCTGTTTTGCTAGTTGTGGCTCGGGTCTAAGGGCCTTAAAAGGTACTACAGTAACCATGTGTTCAAAAAATTGTTAGGGCGACAAATGTAGGGAAAGATAATGGTTAGTGATAATGCTGTAGTCATTTACATGATGAAAGTTTCAAAAGCGGCTGGCCCCAATCCCCTTTAAAGCGGTAAAAGCCTGCTGGTCAGCCTACAAATCCACGCAGCCAGCAACCGTTCTTTGCCCGGGTTTACATCGCTTCAAATTCTTTTATCGCATTTGCCAATACCTGCACACTGGTGAGCGGCATGGCATTATAAATACTCGCCCTGAAGCCGCCAGTGGTGCGATGACCTTTAATACCTACAATTCCTTTTTGTTTGGCAAATTCTGTAAAGGATTTTTCTTTCGCAGCATCATTCATCACGAAACACACATTCATTTTGCTCCTGTCTTCCCTGGCTGCGGTACCCACAAATAAATTGCTTTCATCAACAGCTTTATACAGCAAATCTGCTTTAGCATTGTTGAGTTTTTCAACAGCAGCTACGCCGCCAATACTTTTCAGCCACCTGAGGGTGAGCAGGCACACATATACGGCAAATACGGGTGGCGTGTTGAGCATACTGCCCTCGTTGATGTGATTGCGGTAATCCATCATGGTTGGAATAGGCCTTTTTATTCTTCCCAAAATATCTTTGTTAACCACCACCAGGTTTACACCGGCAGGGCCCATGTTTTTTTGAGCGCCGGCATAAATGAGGTCAAACTTATTAAAGTCCAGCACCCTGCTGAAAATATCAGAACTCATATCAGCCACCATGCTATTACTGCAAAATGGTATTTTCTGCCACTGCGTGCCATAGATAGTATTGTTGGTAGTGATGTGTAAATATTTTGCATCATTGGGCACTGCAAAATCTTTAGGGATATAACTGTAATTTTTTTCCCTGGAGCTGCAAACCACGTCCACATTTCCAAAAAACCGGGCTTCTTTAATGGCTTTGTACCCCCATATATCTGTGTCGGTATAGGCTGCCCGTTCTTTGGCATCGAGTAAGTTCATGGGCACCTGCATAAACTGGGTGCTGGCGCCGCCATGTAAAAACAATACTTCATGATCGCTGTCCAGTTGCATCAGTTCCCGCACCAATGCCCTGGCTTCTTCCATTACTGCAGTAAACTCAGGTGTTCTATGGCCTAATTCTAATATGGATAAACCTGAATCATTAAAATTCAATACTGCTGCACTCGCCTGTTCAAAAACTGTTTTGGGTAAAATGGAAGGCCCTGCATTGAAATTATGTACGGCTGTAGTAGTAGCAGTCATCACGAAAAAATTAAGCCGCAAAGTTAAGTGAATCGGGAGAGTTGAAATTGATTAATGAAGCGCTAAAGCTATTTATTGATAGTGAAAACAGTTAAAATTCCTCTCTTCCAATCATCTTTCCGCCGCTGTTCCATTTGCCATTTAACTCTTCAAACTCTTTTATATCCTTGTCAGAAAATTTTTGTTTTACCATTCCTTTCAGGTCTGGCTGGCCGGCATTGATCCATGCCGTGTACCAGAAAGAAGCAATAGCTTGAATCGACTGGCGCATGCGGCGTTCTACCATGCCTCCCAGGGCTGCATCATAGGCCGTTGTAAACGCAGTGCTGTATTGCCTTATCACAATACCATTTCTTTCTTCAAATGAATACTTCTGGTCTTCCGAAAATTTTGCGGTGAGTTCTTTTTCTATTCTCAGCACGGTGTCGGCAGCAATGGCGCTTTCCAGCACTCTTTCCCATATAAATTCACCGGGATTTTTTATATACTGTGCTTTGCCGATAAAAAAATCAAAATTTTTGTCGGCCAGTAACTCGGGCACCCTGCTTTCCCAGAATCCATGGATGCCTTTTTGATTTGTGTACTGGCCATTGTGGTTGCTGCTGGCATGGAGGGGCACATGTGCATCTGCTATATAATGCCCTATTTCAGCGCTGTTTTTCATAATACGGCTAAAGTCCTTTTGCTTAAAGGCTTCTGTGAGCCGGTACAGCATCGTTTGCACATGCCAGGGTACAATCCCATTTTCTTTCACAGTGTCTTCGCCAAATTTTGCCACGGCAGCATCCCATTGGCGGGGCAATTCGGGGTAAGGGTAAACCCCGTAGCGGTCAATATCTATATAATGCCTGGGGCCTTCATCCTTTACTGCATACCTCCTCTTATCGGGATCCACGGCATGTTCGCTGAGAAAAACAATATTTTTTTTGTACAATACCATCATCTCAGGCGGAAGCATAAACACAGACAGGTAATTGATTCTCTGGTGCCCAAAGAAACCCCAGCAAAATGCCGGAAAATTTAAAAAAATCAGGATAATGACGAGGAGGAATCGCATCTTTAAAGCTAATAAGTAAAACCTAAACCTTCAAAAGTAAATACGCCGGCTTTATTTGTGGCCTTTTAATTCCTTATCATGGCCATGCTCTTCAACAGAGGTAACGCCCCCGCTCACTGCAAACTTCATGGTTTGTGCACTGCTGATATGCATAATTGGTTTCACCCTTGTTTTAGGCAAGATATAAACGTTACCCGCAACGGAATAAGCCATGGGAATATAAACGGCCACATGATCCTGCAGGCCGAAATCGCTCATATCATCATTGGTGATAAAGCCTACCCGCCAAACGTCATTGTCATCCACATTGGCCAGCACGTTCTGCGTGAATTTTTTCTTGTCCCCTGCAAAAGCCTCAAAAAAATCACGGGTTGTTGAATAAATATGCTTGAGGCCCGGCGTTTTTTGAAAAAACTTATCCATAAAGCTGATGATACGGCCCGTGATAAAAAATGAACTGAAATAACCAATGGCAATCAGAAAACATATGATTAAAATAAAGCCAAGACCATAGTTCTGCACTTTCACCCTGCCGAGTTCATCCTTGTACGAAAAAATCGGGATCAGCCCATCAATACCAGACACCACGAAGTAAATAGCATAAATGGTAATACTTACCGGAGCCAATATCAGCAGGCCCTGTAAAAAATATTGTAATAGTTTTTTGTACTCAAATGGCTTTTCCATAAGTGTGTATTTAGTAACCAAAGATAGTGATTGGCTAACGCCCCTGTGTGGCTGCCGTTTATTTACGAAATAGGATAAATGGTCAAAAAAAGTGATGGAAACTTTGGTAACGTTTAAAGTTTCCATAGTTTTGCGTCCGCAATGCAAGAGATAGAACCAAAAGACAGAATAAGAGTTGCCGCACATGACCTGGTGATGAAATACGGTATACGTACCGTAAGTATGGACGATATCGCTGCCCAGGTAGGCATGAGTAAAAAAACCCTTTATCAGTATTATAGTGATAAGGACGAACTTATTAAAGCAGTGGTAGAAGCCATTATTGAAGAAAACCGCTGTGAATGTTGCAGCCATGTGGAAAGGGCTGACGACGCCATTCATGAAGTTTTCCTGGCTATGGACATGATGGTGGAAATGTTCAGGGATATGAACCCCGTGATATTATATGAATTGCAAAAATACCATCCTGCTACTTTCCAGATATTCCAGAAACACAAGTCGGAATTTTTATACCAAAGCCTGATGCAAAACATCAAAAGGGGCCAGGCAGAGGAATTATACCGCCTCGATATCAACCCTGAGATATTGTGTAAATACAGGATGGAAGCCATGTTTATCCCCTTTAACCCCGATTTCCAGCGCAGCCTCAACAAGTACACCTTATTAGACCTGGAAGAACAGATCATCCTCAATTTTTTGTTTGGCCTGGTAAACCTTAAGGGTCACCGGTTAGCTTCCAAATACCTCGAGAAAAAAAATAAAACAGAAAATAAAAAGTAAAGAGTAACAGCACAAAATGAAAACAGAACCGATCAAAGTACTTATCCGCAACATAACAGCGCTACTGATGCTGCAAATGTTTTGGATGAATACTACAGCACAAACCACGCATGCTTTTTCTGCAAAGCAGGCGGCTGATTATGCGCAGCAAAATGCTACGCAGGTAAAAAATGCACTGCTGGATATCAAAATCCAGGAGCAGACAAACAGGGAAGTAACCTCCGCAGCCTTTCCACAGTTAAATGGTAGCGCCAGTGTTACCTATAATCCAAAGATCGCTGTACAATCCCTTCCAGATTTTATTTCACCAGCTACCTACCAGGTATTGGTCGATCAAGGCGTAAAAGATGGTAGCGGCCAACCAATTGTGTTCCCGCAGGGTGGATTTGGAACCCTTGCAGCACAGTTTGGTGTACCATGGGTTGCCAGTGGTGGACTTGATCTTACCCAACTCCTGTTCGACGGACAGGTATTTGTGGGGTTGCAGGCCAGAAGGACAGTGCTCGACTTTGCAAAAAAGCAGGCTGAAGTAACAAAAGAGCAGATAAAAGCAAATGTTTACAAGGTTTACTACCAGTTGGTAGTCGGCCGCCAGCAGGTAACCAGCGTAGATGCAAACATCATACGCTTCGAAAAGTTATTGAGAGATGTAAACGAGATCTATAAAAATGGTTTCGCTGAAAAACTGGATGTAGACAAAGTGCAGGTGCAGCTCAATAATCTTCGTACAGAAAAAATAAAGATTGAAAACCAGTTAGTGGTGGGCAATGCAGGGTTAAAATTCCTGATGAATATGCCACAACGAGATAGTTTGATTTTAACGGACAGCCTTACCGAAGATGAATTAAAAGCTAACCTGCTGGATGAACAATACAATTACACTGACAGGAAGGAATTCCAGCTGCTTACCTCGGCTATAAAATTGAATGAATACAATGTGAGGAGATACAAGCTGAGTCGTATTCCCACCATAGCAGCTTTTGCGAACTATCAAAAAAATGCGCAAAGACAAAAGTTCAATTTCTTCAATGACGGGCAATGGTTTACCAGCTCTATGATAGGTGTAAGAATGAATGTTCCCATTTTTGATGGTTTTGCACGGCGGTCAAAAATTGAATCAGCCCAGCTGGAATTACAGAAGACGAAAAATAATATGGAGCAGCTAAAACAAAACATTGATTACGATGTGGCTGCAAGCAGGCTTAGCATTAAAAGTGCTTTACAAACCATCGACAATCAAAAACAAAACCTTGCCCTGGCAGAAAAAGTATACAACACAACTAAGCTAAAGTTTGAGCAGGGCCTTGGCAACAACCAGGAGATCTACACAGCACAGGCAGAACTGAAAGTAGCGCAGAATAACTATTACAGTGCCTTATACGATGCCATCATCGCTAAAATAGATTACCTGAAAGCCTCCGGCAAACTTCAATAGAAAATCAAAACTCAAAAATTTACAACCCCGGTTTATGAAACAATATATTATACCATCATTAGCAGCAATCCTTATTTTAAGCGCCTGCGGCGGAAGCAAAAAGGATGAGAACGCTGTTATCACCGAAAAGAGGACAGCCTTAGAAAAATTAAAGAAAGAAAAATCTTCGCAGGAAGACGAGATCAAAAAACTGGAAGAAGAATTATTATTATTGGATACCGGCGCCAACAAAACGGTGATTGCCAAACTGGTGGCTGTAGCCCCCGTGGGCACGCAGGATTTTAAACATTACATTGAACTCAGGGGTAAGGTTGATGCAGATAATATTTCTTATATCTCTCCCCGCATGGGTCCGGCACAGGTGAAAGCAGT
>CBFGLL010000090.1:0-8286 GCA_965649585.1 uncultured Chitinophagaceae bacterium
TGATGCACATACCTGTGGCAACCCTGTGCGTTTGGTTAAAACGGGTGCCCCTGCCTTAATGGGAAATAACATGAGTGAAAAGCGTCAACATTTTCTGAAGGAATATGACTGGATAAGAACGGGCCTGATGTATGAACCCAGGGGCCACGACATGATGAGTGGCAGTATTTTATACCCCCCGCATGAAGAGGAAAATGATGTGGCCGTGCTTTTTATTGAAACCAGCGGCTGCCTGCCGATGTGCGGGCACGGCACCATCGGCACCATTACCATTGCAATTGAAAAAAAGCTCATTCAACCAAAGCAGCCTGGTATTGTGCGAATGGAAGCACCGGCAGGTTTGGTGATGATACACTACAAGGAAGAAAACGGAAAAGTGAAGTCGGTAAAACTCACCAATGTTGCCAGTTATCTTGCTTCAACCGAACTCACCGTAATGTCGCCGCAACTGGGAGAACTGGTGGTAGACGTGGCTTACGGGGGTAACTTTTATGCCATTGTTGATCCCCAGAAAAATTTTAAAGGGCTGGAGCATTATTCCGCAAACGAACTCGTGCATTTCAGCGGCATACTACGTCAAAAGATCAATGAACAGTATGAGTTTATTCATCCTGAAAATGACACTATCAGGGGATGTAGCCATATATTATGGACAGGCAAAACTTTGGATGCTACATCCACCGCACGCAATGCAGTGTTTTACGGCGATAAAGCAATTGACCGCAGCCCCTGCGGCACCGGTACAAGCGCAAGAATGGCGCAATGGTATACTAAAGGGAAATTGAAAAAGGGAGACATCTTTATTCACGAGAGTATAATAGGAAGCAAGTTTATAGGAACCATTGAAGAAGAAACAAGCGTGGCAGGGAAGCCTGCGATCAGGCCTGGTATTGAAGGTTGGGCGAAAATCTTTGGAGAAAATATTATCGGCATCGATACCGATGACGATCCATTTGCGCTCGGTTTCCAGGTAATTTAATTTGGTTGAGAAAAAATTGCGGATAACTGTTTTACTTTGCAGCATTTACTAACCGTTCTCTTTTGAGAAAATAAAAAAACAGATCATGAAAAAGATAATTTTTGCGACGCTTGCCATCACAACGAGCCTTTGCAGCATGGCTCAATCCCAAAATGGCACCGCTAGTTTTAATAAAAACACGGAAAGTGCTGTTGTGTACGACTTGAACTACCCGCTGGAGGCCGTGGAAAACGGGCTCGAGAAAAAAATGAGCAACTGGGGCAAGGCAAAAAAAGTGAAGGGATATATGATGTATCGCAGCATCCGCATACCGGAGATAAGTAATGAACCTATTACTTTCTATTTTTCTGCAGATAAAAAAAGCAGCAAAGACAATAACAACAGTACCATCACACTGTTGATGGCCAACGAGTTTGACCGCTTTTATAAAGCAGATGAAAACAGTGAACTCTTCAGCAAGGCAAGGGCTTTTTTGAACAGTTTTGCAGAACCGGTAGCAGCTGCCAATCTTGAGATCATGATCAATGATAAAGAAGACCTGGTGAAAAAAACCGACAGGAAGTTAAAAGGGTTTAGGGATGATTCCATCGATTACGACAAACAGAAAAAGAAACTCGAAGAAAAAATGGCGCAAAATGTAAAGGATATTGAGTCGCACGAAAAAGAACTGGCGAAACAAAAAGAAGAATTAGACGCCCTGATAAAACAAAGAAAAAATTAAAAATGGTCACCCCGCAATGCGGGGTTTTTTATTTAATTAAATTGCCGGACATATTTTTTAAAAATGGCACAAACGATCATCATTGGAGGGGGTATTATCGGATTATGTTCTGCTTACTACCTGCAAAAAGCGGGACACAGCGTTTCTGTAATTGATAAGGATGACATCAGTAAAGGGGCTTCGTTTGTAAATATGGGTTATATGAGCCCCAGCCATTTTGTGCCACTGGCTTCTCCGGGTATTATCAGCGAGGGGCTTAAATATATGCTCAGCAGCAGCAGCCCTTTTTATATAAAACCCAGGCTTGACTGGCACTTAGCAAAATGGGCATGGCATTTTTATAAAAGCAGCAATGCATCTCTCGCAAAAAAACATGCTCCCCATTTAAACAATATCCTTCAACTGAGCCGGCAGCTTATCAACGACATAAGGGACGAATTGGGTAACAGTTTTGATATGCAGGAAATCGGTTGCCTCATGATGTGTAAACAGCATGCTACACTGGAGCATGAGTTTGAACTGGCAGATGAAGCTGAAAAACTGGGATTAGAGGTGGAGCGCCTGCATGCGCCGGAAGTACAGGCCCTGGAAACAAATGTTGAACTGGATGTGGCAGGTGCTGTGCTTTTTAAAGACGATTGTCACTTTGACCCGGGAAAGCTGATGTTGTTGTTAAAGGATCACCTTGTAAAAAACAGGGTGCAATTTTATTTAAATGAAACCGTACTTTCCTTTGAAACCAGTGGAGACAAGGTAACGGCTGTGGTAACCGACAAACAGAAGCACCTTTCAGAAAATGTAGTGCTGGCAAGTGGAAGTTGGCTGCCCCAGTTAAGTGGCATGTTGAAACAACCGTTGTTGTTGCAACCCGGTAAAGGATATAGCTATACTTACGATCATGTAGAAAAAAATATAAAGTATCCCGCTATCCTGGTGGATGGCAGGTGTGCCATTACACCGTGGAATCAACGGTTAAGGATTGGCGGCACCATGGAACTGAGTGGCATCAATCATAATATTATGCTTAAGAGAATGCAGGGTATTTACGACTCCGCAAAATCTTTTTACCCGGGATTACAAATTTCACAGCCCGTGGAATCCAAAGTTGTGTGTGGCCTAAGGCCAGTAACTCCCGATGGACTTCCTTTTATTGGTAAAACAACCTATTATAAAAATGCAGTGATTGCGGGTGGCCATGCCATGCTGGGCATTTCGCAGGGTCCTGGTACCGGGTTGATCGTTTCGCAGTTGCTCGATAATAAAAAAACCGAAATTGATATTTCGGCTTTTGATATAAATCGATTCAATTGATTATCCCAATCCAACTTCCTGGTGTCGTTCAGGGATCATCACATCATTAAAACCTTTTCGCACTAGTCTCTGGCGAAAATCCTGTTGTACATCGTATTCGCCGTGCACCAAAAATAATTTATCTACCTGCCGTGGGTCCTGGCAGCCTAACCACTGCATCAGGTCATCATAATCGCCATGTGCACTCATGCTGCGCATCTCACCAATTTCTGCGTTCACTTCGTGTGGCTGACCAAAGATGGTTACTTCATTGGGTCGTCTCATCAGGCGGCCACCAAGGGAATTAGGTTCACAGTACCCAGTCAGTAAAACGCAGTTGCGGCTGTTTTCAATATTATTGCTAATATGGTGTTTTACCCTACCCGCTTCGGCCATTCCACTTGCGCTGATAATGACGCAGGGACCTTTATAGTAATTCAGCAGCTTCGATTCATCTACTGACTTTATAAATTTCAGGCCCTTAAATGCAAAAGGATCTGAATCGTTTTGAAGTATCTTTTGAATACGTGCATTAAAATATTGCGGGTAACTTTTTATTAGCTGTGTAGCTTTCAAACTGAGCGGGCTATCTAAAAAATATTCCAGGTCAGGCAAACGGTTTTCCAGCTCTAACTGGTTGAGTGCATATAAAATTTCCTGCGTTCTTCCCACGCTAAACGCCGGCATGATCAATTTGCCTTTTTTCTGTAGGCAGGTTTTGTTGATCCACTCCAGCAGGGTATCTGGCGTGGGATGATGCTCATCGTGCAGGCTGTTACCATAGGTAGACTCCAATAAAATAAAATCGGCCTGTTCAAATACTGCAGGTGACTTTAAGATCACATCACGGTATCTTCCCACATCGCCGCTAAAACTGATCTGCCTTTTTTTACCGTTTTCTTTGATCCGCACGTGTACACAGGTGCTTCCTATAATATGTCCTGCTTCTGTAAAACAAAATTCAATGTCGGGGTCAATCGTTACCCAATGGTTATATTCCACCACCTCAAACTGATCTACTGCGAGCAGCGCATCCTCTGTGTTGTAAAGAGGTTGCAGGTAAGGCAGTCCCTGGAGTGCACGCCTTTTATTTTCGTACTTCACATCCGATTCCTGTATGCCTGCGGAGTCCTCCATTAAAATAGCCGCAAGATCTTTGGTGGCGGGTGTTGCCCAAATTTTTCCTTTGTAACCATCCTTCACCAGTTTTGGTATCAACCCGCAATGGTCAATATGGGCGTGCGAAAGGATCATATAATCTATGGATGATGGATCGAAACCCCAATCTTTATTCAACTCATCGGTTTCGGCGCCCATACCCTGGAACATACCGCAATCCATCAACAACTTTTTTCCATTGGAAAGCGTGATAAGATGTTTTGAACCGGTAACCGTTCGTGCAGCACCATGGAAAGCAATCTTCATAATTCGATTATTTAGTTTGAAATAAATCTGCTAACAGCATTAACTACTCACCGCCATCCAGGCCATCATTCCCATACCTTGTTCAATCGCTCTTTCATCAATATTGAATATGGGGGTGTGCACCAGGTGGGTAATGCCTTTTTCTTTGTTACCAGCCCCCAGCCTGAAAAAACAGCCGGGCACCAGGTGAGAATAATAAGCAAAATCTTCAGCACCCATTCTTAGCTCCGTTTCAGTCACATTTTTTTCGCCAGCAAACATTTTTGCTTTTTGCATGGCATCAGCCGATAATGCTTCATCATTTTTCACGAAAGGATAACCCACGTCAATATGCAAATCGGCCTGCGCACCCATTGCAGCCACTAATTCATGTGTATGTTTTTTGATTAACTCATGCGCTTCAAAACGCCACTCCTCATTCATAGCCCTTATGGTGCCCATCAATTTTACTTCCGAAGGGATTACGTTGGTAGTGTTACCTGCCTGGAATGAAGTGATAGAAAGTACAGTAGGATTAAAAGGATCATTGTTCCTGCTGACGATTTGTTGCAGGCTGATAATAAGATGCGATGCGATCAAAATGGGATCAGCAGTACGGTGCGGAGAAGCAGCGTGACCTCCCCTGGCTTTAATGCTGATATAAATTTCATCTGCACTCGCCATTACCATTCCACCACGAAAGCTAAACTCACCTACTTCCAAACCAGGGTGCACGTGCAAGGCAAATATTTTTTGTGGCGCCGGGTTTTCCAGCACCCCTTCTTTTATCATGATGCTGGCGCCGCCGGGATTTTTTTCTTCACCGGGTTGAAAAATAAGTTTGACCGTTCCTTCCCACTCATCTTTTGTTTCACTTAATATTTTTGCTGCGCCCAACAGGCAGGTAGTATGCACATCATGCCCGCAGGCATGCATCACACCTGGAACGGTGGATTTGTATGCTACATCATTTTGCTCCAGGATGGGTAATGCATCCATATCGGCACGCAGGGCCACTATTTTTTTTGAGGGATTTCTGCCTTCTATCAAGCCAACTACACCTGTAGCTGCCATGGTTACATAAGGAATGCCCCAGGTTTTTAGTTTATCCTGGATGAATGCAGAAGTGTTATGTTCCTGGTAACTTAATTCTGGGTGTGCATGTATGTGCCGGCGTATGGTTATAAATTCTTCAGCGTAATCTGCCGCCAGTTTTTTGATCTTTTCAATCATGCCTGCCAATCGTTTTTTGAAAGGTGAAGTTAACCCTTCAAGCAATAAAAAAGAGTTTCAAAACTGAAACTCTTTATAATCTTCGTTTAAAAGTGTTTATTCCTCTTCATTTTCCTCCTGCGCTTTGATCTCGATCATTTCCGACAAAATATACACGTTGCCGGGAACGATTTTTTGCGACATGATGTACTTTCTCAATTTTTCCGCCTCTGATTTATCTTCAAAATTGCCCATTTTTAATTTGATGAACGGGCTTTGGAAAGCCATATATACTTTATGCTCGGGAAACTGCTGCAGCAGGCGGCTTCTTACATTCATCGCCTGGTTTCGATCGTTTGTACTTAACAACATGAGGCGATAACCCTTACCCATTCTTGCTCTTTTGGAAAGTGATACATTGTATTCGTACATTTTATCACCAAATATGTCAATTCGTTTATCTTTCTGCACCGTCACTATTCCGTACTGGGTGGTATCGTTAGTATTAACAGCCTGCGAATTTTGTGCAACAGCCGCATGCGAAAGAAATAAAAGGGTAAGGAAACCAAAAAACTTCATGTTTAAGATTTTAAGGGACATCACAAATGTATATATTCCCCTTTAGGCAAAAATCATTCCACCGTGTTTGAAACAATTATTTAACTATTTCAGCATATGAAGCAATATGTGCACACCTGGTCATATCTGTGTTGGAAGCGGCCCTTAGCAGGATAGCATCTGCCAGGTGCCGGCGGACCAGTGCAAGCTGAGCATCCATATCAATTCCCTGCTCGTTGAATAATGTAAAACTGTTGATGCCGGCAATTCCGTAAAGGTCGCAGCACTGCTGCAGTTCCTGGTCGGTAAGCCATTGAGGATCGATCACAATATTTAACAGGCACTGTTGTTTTCTCACTACCGTGTTTATGGTGTTCAACTCAGTTGCCAGGTATTGCCAGTCATTGTTTTTTAAAGCAGTAATGTTAATGAAAAGGTCTATTTGTGAAGCGCCATCCACCATTGACAAAATAGCATCAGCCAGTTTTGCTTCTACTGCAGGCCAGCCATAAGGATAACCGACCACCGAGGCCACCTGGATATTGGTATTTGCCAGCAGGCTTACTGCTTTTTTTACGAGGATAGATGGCAGTGCCAGCTGCTCAATATTTTTTTCAATTGCCTGCTCGCACAATAAAGCTACATCAGCAACCGTAAGGCCGGGATTCAACAAAAAATATTCTTTCTTCATATCAACACTTCAAAAACTAATATCCTGCTTTTGCGCCGCCGATATTTTCAATGGGGTGCCAGGTGGTTTTTATTTCCTGGGTATTCAAGATCATGTAAGGCGATTGCGCCTCTTCTTTCATCCAATCCATATCGGTATACATCACTACCCGTTTCATGTTGAGTGCCGACTTTTCCTGTATTAATTTTATGGCTGCCGCATTTTTTTCATTGTACACAATTGCGTTCACATCCATATGATCAGCAAAATACACAGTAAGTTCTTCCGGGTTACCGGTGAGAATGTTTACCACCCCACCTGGCACATCAGAAGAATTTAATACTTCCGAAAAAGTGACCGCACATAAAGGTTTTGCATAAGAAGCTAACACCACACAGGTATTGCCACCGGCAATTACGGGCGCTATTACACTTACTAAACCAATGAGAGAACTGGCCTGTGGCGCAATGATACTCACTACGCCGGTTGGCTCGGGCGACGAGAAATTAAAATGAGAGGAGGCCACGGGATTAACAGCACTGTATAACTGCTGAAACTTATCGCACCATCCGGCATAATAAATTAACCTGTCGATTGCCAGGTTCACTTCTGCGGCTGCCTGTGCATTGCTGGATCCCTGCTTTTGCAGTTCATTAATGAACTGTATCCTTCTTCCTTCCAGCATTTCTGCAATACGATACAGCACCTGCCCACGGTTAAAAGCCGCACGGCTACCCCAATCGCCGAAAGCTGTTCGGGCTGCCCCTACAGCATCCCTAAAATCTTTTCGGGATGAGAGACAGAGATTTGCCAGCAATTCTCCTTTGTTGGTTTTTACCGGGTAATATCTGCCTGATTCAGTGCGGGGAAATTTTCCGCCAACGTATATTTTGTAGGTTTTCAAAATTTCTAATCTTTCCATTTTACTGATTTTTAAAACTTCACATAAGGATACAACCCGTGCAATCCACCTTCTCTTCCATAACCGCTCTCCTTGTATCCCCCGAAGGGTGACGTAGGATCAAATTGATTAAAGGTATTTGCCCACACCACGCCGGCTCTCAACTTAGTTGTCATATTAAAAATTTTAGATCCCTTATCCGTCCACACACCGGCACTTAAACCGTAGGGGGTATTGTTAGCTTTTTCAATCACTTCATCATCTGTTCTAAAACTTAACACGGTGAGTACGGGACCAAAAATTTCTTCCTGTGCTATACGATTACTTTGGGCTACGTTCGTAAAAATGGTTGGCCTGCAGAAAAACCCTTTAGCAGGAATGATGGCGCTGCTTTGATACATTTCCGCTCCTTCCTGCTCACCAATTTTCAAATACTTGTTGATAATGCCTAATTGTTCCTTTGAATTGATGGCTCCGATGTCGGTATTTTTATCAAGCGGATCACCCACAATTAAGGTTTCCAGGCGATCCTTTAATTTTCTCACTACCTC
>CBFGLL010000091.1:0-8282 GCA_965649585.1 uncultured Chitinophagaceae bacterium
CATCGTGGACCGGATGGAGAAGGCGTGTATATTGATCAAAACCTGGCATTGGGTCATCGCCGTTTATCCATCCTTGATATCACTCCCAAGGGTGCGCAACCCATGGCTAGCCATAATAGTGAATGGGTGATTGTTTTCAACGGCTGCATTTACAACTACCTCGACCTTCGGCTTGATTTAAAAAGCAAAGGGCATGAGTTTGTTTCTACCGGCGATACAGAAGTGATTTGCGAAGGATTGGCAGCATACGGCCCAGATTTTTTTCAAAAGCTGGATGGTATGTTTGCTATAGCCGCATGGCATAAGCCCAGTAAAACGTTATGGCTAAGCCGTGACCGCTTTGGAGTAAAACCCTTGTATTATTACCAGAAAGACGATATTCTGATGTTCGCATCAGAGATCAAAGCTTTTTTAAAGCATCCTTCTTTTAAAGTGGAAGTGAATCTTCCTGTACTGAATGAATATTTCACTTTTCAGAATGTATTTTCTTACAGCACCTTGTTCAAAGGGGTAACGATGTTGCCACCTGCCAACACCGTTAGTATTAATCTTGACAAACCACTGCTGCATAAAAGCTGGTGGGATTATGATTTTACCCAGCCCGATGAAAAGATCAGCTTTGAAGATTCCATAGAGGAAACAGAACGACTACTAAAAAATGCGGTGGCAAAACAAATGGTGGCCGATGTTCCAGTGGGCAGTTACCTGAGTGGTGGCATGGATAGCGGCTCATTGAGTGTGCTGGCAAGTAAACATGTGGACAGGCTTTATACATTTACTGCAGGTTTCGAAATGAGCGAAGTACATGGTGTAGAAGCGGGATACGACGAAAGGATTGATGCGGAACTCACCGCCAACTTCATAAAAAGTGAACACTACGAGCAGGTACTCAATGCCGGGGATATCAAATTTGCATTACCAAAAGTGGTATGGCACCTGGAAGATCTACGGGTGGGCATGAGCTATCCCAGTTATTATATCAGCAGGCTTGCCAGTAAGTTTGTAAAAGTGTGTTTGCAAGGTACGGGTGGAGATGAATTATACGGCGGTTATCCGTGGCGCTATTACAGGGTATTTCAATCGCTCAACCAGCAAGAATTTTTTCAAAACTATTATGGTTTTTGGCAAAGGCTAACCAACGACAGCGACAAAAAAAGTTTGTTTCAACCCGATATTCTTACACAGATAAATGTGGAAGAGCCCCGGTTTATTTTTGAGAGGGTGTTTACTTTCAATAAAAAACTAAAGTACAATACAGCAGAAGAGCATATTCAAAACAGCCTGTATTTTGAAATAAAAACTTTTTTACCAGGCCTATTGCTGGTAGGTGATAAACTGGCCATGGCCAATGGCCTTGAAGAACGTTTTCCCTTCCTCGACAACGAATTGGTTGACTTTGCACAAAAGATCCCTGTCAAATATAAACTGGGTAACCTGGAGTCGATGAAGCGTATTGATGAAAATACCTTTGGCAAAAAACAAACTTATAACCAGTACGATGACGGTAAGAATGTGCTTCGTAAAGCCATGAAAGACATTTTACCAGAAAAAATAGTGAACAGGCAAAAGCAGGGGTTCAGTGCACCCGATGAAAGCTGGTACCGTGGCGAAAATGCAGCCTACGTAAAAAATCTGCTGCTTGGTAAAAATATCGCCTGTCACCAGTTCATACAGCCATCCTTTATTGAAAATGTGATTTACGAGCATTGTGAAAAGAGGATCAACCACAGGTTATTGCTTTGGAGCCTGATGAATTTTGAATGGTGGTGCAGGATTTTTTTACATAACGAAAAAATCGATTAAGTGAACAGGACAGACTATCTCAACGGGGATAAAGAGTTGCTGGCACTCTTTGAGCAAATGAAACTGCTGCAGCAAAAAATGGCTGAATTGTTCAGGGATAAATACAATCGTTCATTGCCGTTTAATGAGTTGCTGTTCGATCGTTGGGAGCGGGCGCAGGCATTGGGATTCGGGGCCGGCTCTTCCATTTATGATTCATCGCTGGTATTTGGAAAAGTGTTGGTGGGTGCTAATACCTGGATTGGCCCAAATACTATTTTAGATGGATCCGGCGAGTTAACTATTGGCGACAATTGCAGCATTTCTGCCAATGTGCAACTGTATACACATGATTCAGTAGAGTGGGCGGTGAGCGGTGGGGTGGCACCCTACAAATATCAAGAAACGACCATTGGCAACAACTGTTATATAGGGCCCAACACCGTTATTGCAAAAGGGGTGGTATTGGGCGACGGATGTATCGTAGGTGCAAATAGCTTTGTAAACAAGAGCTTTGACGCAGGTTCAAAAATTGGCGGTAATCCCGCAAAGTTGATAAATAAAATTGAGTAGTTGAATGTCATTACACGAGTCCATTAATCTACCGACTCTGCGAATTTGACCCAATTAGTTCCATTGAAAACTCGTAACCCAGCTGTATTATCGGTTTGATAGATCATAAGACCCTCCGCTGGATTATTTATCAAATTTCTCTGCGCCTTTGTAAGTCTTGGTAGGAGCAGACCTTTACTAGTGCTCGTTAAATCCAGCAAAGAACTAATATGCGGAGAGGAAGTTCCAACTGCTAAAGAACTGGAGAAATTTCCATCATAAGAAAAAATCTTTTTCCATCTCATGTTTGCTAATCCTAAGTCCCGGACGTTGTCAGCTGCAGGGGAAATACCTGTAGGATTAATCTGCGCTATCATGGTCAAAAATCCGTTTGTATAAAAATTAAAATCCTCAAAATTGTATGCAATTCCTCCTGAAGATGTGCTATTCTTAATACCAATGTAATTTCCTACTCTTGTAGTTTCAAAAAAGGCTGTTGTAGGAGTTCCTGATAAATCAGGGTTATTAAACACCTTTAACGGAGCCACATAGTCAACTGTGTTGTTGCCTAGAGTTAGCCATCCTTGTCGTTTTGGTGAGTTTGGAATTACTACACCAGAACTTTGAATATACTCGTAATCGTATACAATATTGTGAAATGATCCTCCTTCTACACCTGCGGCGTTTGTACCACCATCAACCTTACTTCGAGGGTTTAGGCTTATTGGAGGCTGGAACCCCTCCGTATAAGAATTTAAAATATTTGACCACGCATTCGCATTTCTTATGCAAAGTGGCCCCCCAGAAAAATACTGAACCGAGTTGTTCCAAGTCGAATGGGTCATAGCGGTTACTTCCGTCCAGTAGGCAGGGAATAAATCGGGTTGCTTGTTGATATTGGGAGAACCCACATCGCCAAAATATCCGTCGAATCCAGGTTTGGCTTAGTACTTGTCGTTGAATTTGACAACGCTGTTTCCACCTATGGTATTATTGTCTCCAGGCACACCGTTGAAAGCAAAGTGAGGTTTTACATAACAATTTCCAAGAAACCCGTTGTCATAAATTCCCCATCTGACATTTAAGTTGGTTGAACTATTAGTTATAACTATACTATTTGCATCACACCCTTCTTAATAAATTCCATTGTTGCAAAATGTGGCAGTAATGTTCTCAAAGTAAGATCCATCTGCGTTCCCATAATTATTATTATCTCCTGAAGGCTGGAGGGCGCAGGCCGATACATGAATTCCGTTTCCTTCAACTTGAGTAACGTAAATATTTTCGAGCTTTATTAGTACCCGCACGATTATTCCATGTTTATTAATATCTCGAGTGTCAGTACCAGTTGTGCCTGAAACCCAGAGATTTTTTACTTCTGCGGAAAATCCCCCAGCGATTGTGGGATACGAAAAAATGAGGCCATTTTTGTGCCTTCCAAATTGCAGTTTACTTGTCGGGTTGCCCACAGTACCATCACCCAAAATTTTCACAGGAAAATTAATTGCAATCTCGTCGGAGACTTGATAATAAGCGGAGGTACTTGGATTTGCCGGAATATATAAGGTATTGAATTCTTGAGGGTGGTTTTTAATATATTCCAATGCAGAAAGGATTTCGGCTCTGTTATCGGGTTTGTCGGAGCTTGCGCCAAACCACTGGATGTTTAATTGATCAGCTCCAGCAAATCTTTTCCATTTATTATTTTGGGCATCCAGAAACACCATAGCATCATCAACTAAATCACTCCCGATATATTTATTAAACTGGCCACCTTTTGGCAAATCTCTTATAAACAATACGCTGTAATTATTGCCATCGAAAGAAGAAATAGCTGAAACATTGCCTAATGTTTCGACTTGGGAAGATGCGAAAATTGGTAATAGGTAAAATAGGAAGACAGTTAACCTTTTCATATAGGTAAGATTTGTTGTCTGAAAACAGCACAATTATTTATATTCGCCCGAATTTTAGATCTTCAATTTAAATTACACTGAAACTCTGAAGTTCGAGACTGCCGTGCAAGAAATTCAGTTTACAAGTGTCATTTTAACAGTAAAAAAAGCTTGTCAGAAAGATTAAACCCAATTGGAAAAATGGTAAAGTACTAATTCAATGCTCTTTTGCAGGAATACGAAACCTCCAACCATTCATATATATGCCCAAATGAGAAATGACGAAAAATATAGATTCAGTGATTTTACACTACACCACTATGAAGTAATACTAAGTAGTCTCCTACAGAGACTGAAGTTTATCAGCTACGATGCGATGGAAAATTATGATTCCTTCGTTATCATGCGTCATGACGTCGATTTCTCACCTCAAAGAGCGTTAAGAATGGCGGAGCTTGAGTTTCAGGCGGGGATTCGGTCCACTTATTTCTGGCTCTTACATGGTGAATTCTATAATCTGCTGGATAAGGACTCTGTTTTAATTGTAAGGAAAATCCAGGAGATGGGTCATGATTTTGGAATTCACTTTGACACGCACTTCTATAAAATTCAAACAGAAGCTGAGATTGAATCGGCACTGGAAAAAGAAAAAAAAATCATTGAGTTGATTTTTGGTATCAAACCAACAGCATTTTCATTCCACAATACCAACGAGTTTATAATGTCCTGCCAGGCAAATTCTTATGCAGGGCTCATTAACACATATTCTACATTCTTCCAGAAGGAGATGACATATTGTTCTGACAGCAACGGTTACTGGCGTTTTGAACGAATGTTGGATGTGGTACAGAATGAAAATTACAGTAAGTTGCATTTGTTAACCCATCCAGAAAATTGGACGGATGAAGTAATGAGTCCTTACGAAAGGATATTGAGGTCGATTAACGGCCGGGCAACAGCAAATATTAATTTTTACAACAAGTTGCTCAAAGAGGCCGGCAGAAAAATTATCAAATGATGGCAAAATTCAACCTGGAACATATTGAGGCAGTACTAGGAAAAGACTTCGAACTCTTAGGAGATAAATCAGATGTCCAATTTGACAACTTTGCATCACTAGCAGATTCCACAACTGAGTCTTTGTGTTGGATAAGAAAAGACCTTCCTGGTCGGGATGAACTACTTGCAGGTGCTAATATCAATACGGTTATTTGTGATAAAACTGAAAATATTGATCCAGCTCATTTTCCTGGCTGCAGGGTATTTATAAAAGTAGACAACCCACGCTTAATGTTTTCGAGGATTGTTTCCAAACTGTACGAGAATGGTATTAAGCCGGGCATACACCCCACTGCTGTTGTTGATGATAGAGCACAAATCGGCAACAATGTTTACATTGGCCCCAACTGTACTATCGGCAACTGTATCATCGGTGACAACAGCGTGATTTATGGAAATGTTTTTATTTTCGACAATGTAAAAATAGGGCGGCATGTAACTATTATGCCTAACAGCACAATCGGAGGCGTGGGTTTTGGATATGAAAGAAATGATAAGGAAGAGTTTGAGTTATTTCCACATATAGGCGGAGTTGAAATCCAAGACTTTGTTGATATCGGTGCAAATACGTGTATAGACCGTGGTACGTTAGGGAATACAATTATTGGCAAGGGAACCAAAATCGACAACCTGGTTCATATCGCCCACAATGTGAGGATTGGCAATAACTGTGCGCTAATTGCACATGCTATGATAGGAGGTAGTACACGTATTAGTGATAATTGTTGGGTGGCACCAACAAGTTGCGTACGTGATGGAATTACAATCGGCACCAAAGCTGTAGTGGGCCTTGGAGCTGTAGTGGTTAAGCCTATTCCCGACAATGAAACCTGGATTGGAAATCCGGCCAAACAATTTGTTCCGAAAGCAAAAAGCTGACGCTAAAATTCAGAATCACTATTTAAAAAAATTCAATCAAATACTTAAGTCGCCATCATTTTTAAATGTAGGCACAGTAACTCGTAACGATGGCTAATATATTACCGCAATTATTTGAAAAGCAGGTATTTTACCAGGACAATATTATTACATTCCAAGAGAATGAAATTCTTAAAGAAGCCAACCAGGATCAGACTTCCAACATATTTTCCGACAAATGGCTTGAAGCTGCTGAATACGAAAGTATAGATAAGATGTATGAGTTTCAACTGCAATGGTTTTTACAATTGTATGGCTTCGAAACAAAAGAAAATCTTGCGAATTTCCTGGCAGATAAAAAAACAATTATCGACACTGGGTGTGGGCTTGGATACAAGGCTGCATGGTTTGCAACTTTAGCTCCCCACGCTATAGTGCTTGGGGTTGACATTTCCGATGCTATCAATGTGGCGGCCCACAATTATCGTCATATCCCCAATTTATTTTTCTTTAAGGGAGATATTGCGGATACCGGTCTAAAAAATGGAATGATAGATTTTACGGTATGCGACCAGGTGATAATGCATACAGAAGTGCCCGAAAACACCTTCAGGCATCTTTGCGATATCACTTCCCCGGGTGGTGAATTTGCCTGTTATGTTTATTCGAAAAAAGCTTTGCCGAGAGAACTGGTAGATGATTATTTCAGAAAAGCCACACACAATATTCCTAACGATAAGATGTGGGAGTTTTCGGAACAACTTACGGTGCTGGGCAAAACACTTACAGATCTAAAAGTTAACTTTAATTGTCCGGATATTCCTTTACTTGGAATAAAGGGCGGAGAATATGATATTCAAAGGTTCATTTACTGGAACTTTTTAAAGTGTTTCTGGAAAGAAGACTGGGGTTTCGATTTGAGTAAGAGCACCAATTATGATTGGTATGCTCCCAGCAATGCAAAACGCTTCAGCAAGGAAGAATTTTTGCAAATGGGTGCCGACAATAAAATGGAACCAGTATTTCTACACCAGGAAGAAGCTTGTTATTCAGGAAGGTTCAGGAAGCCGCTTTCTTAAGATAATGTTGAACCATGACCGAACTGCTTAAAGGAAGCGTAATTTATGGAGCTGTTACCATTATATCGAGGGTGGCAGCCATTATCATCATTCCCATCCTTACACATTTAATGTCGCCAGGTGAATATGGTGTGCTGAGTACCATGCTAACAGTGGTGCAGCTGGCTAATTTTATCGTAACCCTGGAAGTTGCACAAGCAGTCACTTATTTTTTTACCAATAAAAACAGGACCGACAGCCAGCATTTTCCATCGGCCGCTTTATGGTTTTCAATTGCCAGCTACTTTTTCATTTTTCTTATTGCCAACCTTTTTTCGTCTGTGCCCGCTATTGAATTAGCGGGAGCTGCTATCAATTTTGCGATCATAAAAGATTCCATTTTTTTACTTGCAGCGAATGGTATTTTCCTCCTGGTTCAGAATCAGCTACGATTAGAATTCAAAACTCTCCAGTATGCTTTACTCAGCCTGGGATATGTAGTACTTACAACAGTGGGGGCTTACCTGGGTGCAAAATATTATGGTTCACCCGCCTCGGGAGTATTGATCGGGCAGGCCAGCGGCGCCGCCATCATCGACGTGCTGGCGATCTCAATACTTTGGAAAAGGTTTTCAATGAGTTTTACCCGGCAGCATGTTCGTACCATGCTAAAATATTCGTTGCCACTGGTTCCTGCGGGTTTATTATTATTGGGGGCTCAACAGTTGCCCAAATTAATTTTAAGTGTCTTCGGCGATTTTAACCAGGTGGGCATTTTTGGACTTGCCTACCAGGTAGCAGGTTTTGCAGGCTTGGCAGTGTTAGGGGTTCAAACCGCCATCACCCCTTCAATTCTTGCGAATCATCATAAGGAGGAAACCCCGGGAAACCTGGGTAAATTATTTGAAACATTCGTAATTGTTTCTTTGCTGTTCTGCGTTTTTTTAACTGTTTTCTCGAATGAACTCGTTGACTTTTTTAGCTCCGATGAATACGCTGCCGCAGCCATCTATGTTCCCTTCCTGTGTTTTGCGATTGCATTAAATAGTATGTATATCTTTTTCCCGGGGAAAGTCAT
>CBFGLL010000092.1:0-8272 GCA_965649585.1 uncultured Chitinophagaceae bacterium
ATGTGGGCGATGACTGATATGCTCCGCCGTTGATGCTGTATTGCAATCCTGCACCGGTGGGTGCTGTGATAGTGATAGAACCTGTTGGCGTGGTACAGGTTGCTTGCGTAATAGTTCCTGTTGGAGCTGCAGGCAAGGAACTAACAGTAACGGTTACCTCTTTTGTAATCGGGCAACCTGTAACCGTGCTGGTTACGGTATAGGTCGTTGTAGATGCCGGGTTTGCCGTTACAGTAGCGCCGCTCGTTGTATTTAAATTTGTTGCCGGGCTCCAGGAATAGGTTCCATTCCCTCCGCTTGCTGTAAGGTTTACAGAACTGCCCTCGCAAATGGAAGCTGCGGGCGGATTAACGTTTAAAATATTTACACCGCTGTTAGCGGCAATAGTAAAAGAGCATTGATCATTATTGAATCCATCGATCATCAGGTAATAAGTATTACCCGGGGTAAGACCGGAAGCAGTTACCACGGTGATCAAAGGCTGCCCTGTGCCGCTATAAGGTAAAATATGGGGATAACATCCGTAGGTTGTTACTGGACCCGAATTACAGGTGCCACTAAAAAATAACATCTGTATACCACCCTGGTTATAATTTGCCTGCGTGGTTACAGGCACCCACACCGAAAAAGAAGCAGTGGTTGCTGATGCAATAAATCGTATGAAGGAATTATTTTGTAATCCAAAACAACCATCCAGGCCGGAACCCGTCCAATCCTGCACTGTACTTCCGGAAGTGGTGCCACATTGCCCGTTAAAATCACACACCAGGGCTGCTGTAGCGCAGGAAGAATTGGAGGGAAGTGTGTTAGCGCAACCAGGTAAGGCCGGTGGCGCAGGAGCGGGTGTGTTATTAAATGTCAATGTCCAGTTATTAAGCGTGCCGGCATTACTAACTGTTCGCCTGTCCTGGATACAAAGTCTCCACACAGCATCTGCATTCTGGCCATTGTTAACGGCGCCCAGGTAGCCTTCCGGCAAATACGAACCGTTAAAAGGAGCTGTACCAAATTTGACAGGAGTTGTGGCCGTGGCCGTAAAACAAGTGCTGCTGTAATTATTGCCGCTACCGCCGTTTTGAATGGTAAGTGGCACCACGGTTCCATCTGGTGCTGTAAGCACAATCTCCAGTTCATCAAGGTTGGGATGCGTAAGATTAATACACACCGATGCCAATCCATAGGTAGCATTGATGATGCCTACCCCGCTTACGGTTTGACTAAAACAGGTTTGCGCAGTGCTGGTGCCGGGTATAGCGCCGCCAGTTCCCGTAAATGTTTGACTAAAGGAAATAGTATTAAAAAATACAATGGCAACAAACAATAATAGAACTCTCATGACGCTATTTCTCCTGCTGGTTTTGGTAAAAAGAAGAGGCGAAAATAAGCCATTTTCAACTGGCAGCAGGGCTTGAAGTCATATGAATGATGACATCATGATTTGGTAACATCTGTCACATAGTTTAAAAGCATGTGGCTGATCTTCGTCATTTTTGCAGGGCATATTCGTTTTATCGTGGCCTCATCTTATGCACATTGAAACCTTTTTGATAAAACTTCCCAAATGCTTGTATAGCAAAGGTTACAGGAGAATTGCCGCTGTCGAAATTTTGATATTTTAACTTTTCGGCACAGGCATTGCAAGCTAACTGTCAGCTAACAAAAAAAATAACTTGTATGAAAAAGAACCTATGCGCTTTCGCCGTAGCAATGGCATTCGCTTGCTTTGCCGGCGACAAATCAAATGCTCAAACCGAGGATAAATATTCAGTATCCGGCGGTTTATTAGGAGCAGCTAATTATTCAAAATTCAGGTTGAAGGAAGATGTTCCGGGAACAGAAACAAAATTCAAATGGGGCTATGCCGGCGGTGTTTGGGTAAACTTTCCGCTGAGCAGCTCCCTTTCTCTTGAACTGCAGCCCCAGTACTCCCGTGTGGGCAGCAAAGCTGAAACAGCAGGAATCACTTCACTCGACCAGGAATTGGGTTACATTTCAGTTCCATTGTTTTTAAAGATCCATGCGGGCAAAAACCTGGCATTTAACCTCGGCGGCCAGGGAGATTTTTTAATTAATGCTACCAACAAAACCACTTCAACGGATGTTGACAACAAAGATGATTTTGAACCAACATCTTTTGGTGTATTAGGTGGTGTGGAATTATTCCCACGTGGCACCGTAACTGTATTTGGTAAATATGTGCACGGGCTCACCAGTCTTGCAAAAGATGATGCGGATCCTAAATTTTACAACCAACAAATACAGGCAGGCTTAAAAGTAAAACTGTTTGGAAAACGAACCGCTGCTGTACCACCTCCACCACCCGCCCCCGTTGTTACAGACCGTGATCGTGATGGTGTAGCTGATGCAGACGACAAATGCCCTGACGTAGCAGGTACTGCAGCATTGCAGGGTTGCCCAGACAGGGACGGTGATGGTATTGCTGACGCAGATGACAAGTGTCCCGACCAGGCTGGTACTGCTAAATACCAGGGTTGCCCCATTCCGGATACAGACCGTGACGGCATCAATGATGAAGAAGATAAATGTCCCACAGTAGCCGGTGTTGCAAAATATGCTGGTTGTCCAGTGCCCGATACCGATAATGACGGCGTAAATGATGAAGAAGACAAATGCCCTACCCGCCCGGGTCCTGCGAGCAACCAGGGTTGTCCGGAAATTGCTAAAGAAGTGGTAGAAAAAGTGAACTATGCAGCAAGAAATGTATTCTTTGCAACGGGCAGTTATAAACTGTTGTCAAAATCATACAGCGCATTAAACTCTGTAGTAGCATTAATGAAGGCTGATGAAACACTGATGATTGATATCGACGGGCATACGGATGCGCAAGGTTCAGATGAAAGCAATCAAACCTTGAGTGAAAACCGTGCTGCTGCCGTAAAAGATTACTTTGTATCAAAAGGCATTGCAGAAAACAGGTTGAAAGCAACCGGTTATGGCGAAACAAAACCAGTTGCGGATAACAACACTGCAGCAGGTCGTGCTAAAAACAGGAGAACAGAAATGGTTGTTAGGAACTATTAATCCTTTAAAGTTTTGAATAATAAAAAACTCTCCCGGCTAAAGCCGGGAGAGTTTTTTTATACCTATTTAAATCGAAGCTGCAGGGAAACAACATTGGCGTTGAGACCGGTAGAGCGCAGGTAATGCGCCAATCTTAATTCAAGCAGGTTGATACGTCGAATACCCAGAATTCCTTTTTCCGGGCTAAGCCTGATGCCTGCTCCAAAAAAATGACTGCTGAATTTACTGAGGTCATAATTACTCGTAAAAAATTCCTCAGATGCATCATGGGCCTTGTAAGGTTTAAAATAATCTATGGCAGATTGCGCATAAAAACGATAAAACGGGCTCACTGAAAAAAATGGCGAGAACTTGTATGGAATTTCCAGGCTGGCGGTGTGGGCATTCAATCCCCAATCATCCCTGTAATAGCGATAATAAGAGCGAATAATCAGTTTATCACCAATAAAATAATTTGCTCTTACACCCAAAGGAATTTTAAAGCGGCTATCCGGAAGTTTTTCCTGGTGAACAGATGCATCATTAAAATACACCCTGTGAAAAGGCAGGCTCAGGTAACCCTGCTGCTGTACCACATCCGCCAGGAATAACATTTGCAGGTTCTTATTTACAATTTGCGAATAAGATACGCTGGCTGCATAAGTGTTTCTGCCTTCAATTCCACCATGTTCTTCTTCAGGGTCTGCAGATGTTCTTAACTCAATAGGAGCTATCATCCGCACCTGGTCGATATATACCTGCACCCGTGCAGCAAATTCCCCCATCCTGTTCTTCGTTTTTTGTGCAACACCTATGTGTCCGCCAAAAGAAGTGTAATCATATTCAAAGGATGATGATACACCCGCGGAAATACTGGAGCCCTTTTTTTCATTTTCCATGCTCCATGTTAAAGCCGGGTAAATACGATTGTCGGCATGAGACGCCGAACTGTTTGCTTTGAGGTCAACCTTGTCGGATGATGCAGAAGTGTAGTGATCGATACCCAGCTCAAAACCGAGATTATGCTTTCGAAGTTTTTTGTCGTAACGAATAAATTTCAGCTCGAAGTTATTAGCAATATCCGTAAGCTTTTCCGACCCCGTGCCGCCGGTAACAGCGGCATTGTCTCCATCCTGCTGGTAATAACTGGAGATAAAATTGATTTCATCCAGTTTTAATTTCCTTGGTTTAAAACCTGTATCGGGCAGGTTTGTTTGCGCATTTGCCGTAATGAGCGCCATTGCTGCCATGGCAGTTAATAATAATTTTTTCATTGACTGGTTATTTAGAGGTTAATTACAACCGCAGCCGCCGCCTGTTTTGCCTGCATTGGCTCCCGATGCGCCTTCCCGGTATGATTGGAAACTGAGTTCCGTTTTTTCTACTTTTCTATTTCCCAGCTCCATCTCAGCGTCGTTGATCTTGTTTTTCTGGTATTCCTTTACTGTAGTGCAGGATAAAGTAAGTACTGCCGCAAACACTACAAACGAGTACTTAAAAACTTTGTTTGTGTTCATTGCTGGTTAATATTGTTTGATGAATAAATGTGGTTATTGTCGTCGATGATAACACAGGCCAGTTCAGGCACCTGGTTGATAAATGCCAGCCCTGCTTTTACGCCCATAATTGTTACCGGGGTTGCGATGGCATCGGCCAGCTCGGCATTGGGAGCTATGATGGTCACGCTTTTGGTACCGGTTACCGGCATACCGGTTTTAGGATTGATGGTATGCGAATATTTTTTGCCATCGATCGTCACGTACTTTTCATAATTGCCGGAGGTAGCAATGGCATTATTGCGCAGTTGCACATAAGAAAATGCTTTACCGGGTTCATCGGGATGAGAAATACCTATCGTCCATGCCTCACCGTTAGCCTGCAGGCCCCAGGCTTTTATATCGCCGGAAGCGTTAACCAGCCCCGAGCGGATACCAAGCTCCTGTAATACGTGTGCGGCCCTGTCGGCAGCATAGCCTTTACCAATGCCGCCAAAACCAATACGCATTCCCTTCTTTTTTAAAAACACTGTTCCTGCAGAGGGGTTGAGTTCAATATTGCGGTAATCAACTAGGTGCACCAGTTGTTTTGCCAGTGAAGCGTCGGGCAACTCCGTCATAGACCTGTCGAAATTCCAAAGCTTTTTGTCAATGGAACCATAGCTGAGGTCAAATGCTCCGTCTGTTACCTGGCTTATGCGCATGCTCCGTTCAATAAGGGCATACACTTCTTTGCTCACGGGCACAGGAGCTATTCCTGCAGCGGCATTGATAGCATAAGTTTCGCTGCTGTCACTAAAGCTGGTAAATAATTTTTCGATACGCCGCACTTCCCCGGTGGCTACATCCAAAGCTGTATAAGCAATATCAGGTTCGCCGGCTACTACCGTAAACTCAAAAATATTTCCCATGAGTTTACAACTGTGTTTAAACTCCTGTAACATGTTAATCTGTATTACGGTAATCATGAACAAATTGACCTACTGTGGCCGCAAAAGATGAAGCGGAACCTTCAGGCATGCCATCCCACACTTTAATTATTTTTTGGTGTGCGTCCATTAAAACCATCAAAGGAAAACTGCCACCCGGATTAAATCTTTCGGCGAGCTTTTCATTTTGGAGAACGATTTCTTTTGCAGGTAGATTTTTCTTCTTGCGGGGAAAATCAGCTTTCACCAGTACCACCCCGGTATCTGCCATGGATTTAAAATGTACGTTTTCAAATATTTCTTTTTCCATCCTGATGCAGGGGATGCACCAATCGGAGCCGGAAAACTTTAGCAGTATGAGTTTATGTTCCTGTTGTGCCTTTTGTTGTGCGGCATTCATTATATCCTGGCTTATGGCAGGCTGCACCAATAATGCACTCAACATGCATAGCAAAAAATATTTCATGTTTCAAATAATGAGGGGATCCATTCCCGGTGAAAAGAAAAATGATAGGATGGCTCGGAATTGAGCACAGGTTAAAAGCGAGACATTAAACCAACCGGGGAGGTTGCCAAACGGAACTAAAAAAATTATAGAGGTATTTGTGTGACACAACACTCAAAACTGGTTGGGAAGACACCTGCATTGAGGGCATCGTCAACGCCCCATCGTCCTGTAACATATAAAACAACACCGGGCTGTGACCGTGTGACCTTACCTGCAGCGGAACTGATTTTTTGTGAGAATGATGATCCTGCTGATCATTGGTCGGTGTGCTGGGTTGCTGAGACGCCCGCTTTACTTCTACGGCTGCAACTTTATTTTGTAGTTCATTCCCAATATAGAGCCCCTGTAAAAGATACAGCAGGAGCATGAATATGGAAAAGGATTTTTGCACTTCTTCAAATGTAAAAATAATTTATGTGCTGCAGGGATCTTTGTGCCCTGGGAAATAAGTTTTAAGAAACATTTTGCAGCGTTTGAGCATCGCTACCCATTTTTATCTACTTGAAACGGCGAAGCTTATTCCATAATTACGATGGATGATCGGTATATTTATGGAATTAAAAACAGATTAATTGCTGATTTAAAACAACCATTGTGACAGACAATACTCTTAATATCGCTGTATTAATCGACGGCGACAATGCGCAGGCCAGTTTATTAAAATATATGCTGGAAGAGGTTTCCAAGTATGGCAAAGCCACCATCCGTAGAATTTATGGAGACTGGACCACACCACATATGAATAGCTGGAAGGAAAGCCTGAACCAACATTCTATCAACCCCATCCAGAAGTTTGCATACACCACCGGCAAAAACTCAACAGACAGTTCCCTCATAATTGACGCCATGGATATCCTGCATGGGAAAAGCGCTGATGGTTTTTGTATAGTATCAAGCGACAGCGATTACACCGGGCTGGCCAAAAGAATAAGAGAAGAAGGAATGTTTGTAATGGGTATCGGCAAAAAAAATACACCTATCGCATTTGTAAACTCCTGCGAAGTATTTACGTTTTCCGAAAACCTGGTACCTGTACCTAAAAAAGCTTCGGGCCAAAATAAAACTTCTCCTAAATCAGACCTTAAAAAAGGCAAATCACCCCACATTAAAAAGCACGATGGACCAGATCTTTCCAATGTTGAAAAAGCATTTGAAATTTCTGCAAGCGAAGAAGGCGGAACCTATATTTCAAAAGTAGGACTTGCATTAAGAAAGATAGATCCCAGCTTCGACCCCCGTACCTACGGATTTAAAACCCTCACCCAACTTTTTGAAAGCCTTGACAAATACGTGGTGGTAAATAATGAAGTAAACGGACTAAATCACCCGCTGGTGAAACTCAGGTAACAGAAACCATCCGCTATGTAGGATTTCCTGCTGTGTACTTTTTCCCCACTACGTTAGCTACCAACAGTAACGAATAACCTGCGTTTTAATAATTTTTGGCTCTGCTTCCTATTCCCGAAAATGGTTATGCCCTCTATCCACCTGTTTTACAAAAACTTAGAGCGCTGCCCCTTTTTTTACCCATCTCCTTAGGCATTGTGTTTGTTTTTATTAATGCGCACGCCACTTACAACAACAAAGGAACCCTGTGCTGCAGGTAATTGGCGGAATCGATAACCGAAAAAAACATACGATGAAAACACTATCAATTTTAATGATTAGCTGCTTTACTGCAGCCTGTGCTTATGCACAAAATAATATGATCGTTACGGTGAAGCTCAATGGCAATCAACACCGGGAGGTTTTAATTGATGGCACTTCTTATTTTGCCAGCAACTATTCCAATACGGCTTCCAACAATCAAAACACCGTAGCAGTAAACAACCTGGCTGCAGGCAGGCATACCTTGCAGGTAGTACAAACCAATACCAACACCGGCAGGCGCACTGTAGGTACAGAAAGGGTATTCCATTTAAGAAATGGATATGACCTGGATATAGTTGTAAATGGAAACGGAACCGTACAACTCACAGAAAAAATGTTTAGCGAGCGCCCGCAAACCGGCAACACTAATACTGGCGTGGCTATGTCGGCCAGCGATTATAATATGTTGTATAGAGAAATCAGCAACATCCAGGCAAATGCACGCAGGGTATCTGCGTTAAATGCTGCTTTTACCAACAATAATAATTTTTTCAGCACTGATCAAATCTCAAGGTTAGTGCAACTCAGCACTGGCGATGCAAACAGAACGCTGTTGTTGAAAGCTGCTTACAGGTCTGTTACAGACCCGGCAAGTTTTAGCAGCCTGTATGCTTTGATCAACAGCAGGGCAGGAAGAAATAATGTGGCGGCCTATGTTACAAAATACA
>CBFGLL010000093.1:0-8226 GCA_965649585.1 uncultured Chitinophagaceae bacterium
AAATCCAGCCCCGCTTTAAAATCCAATATCCTATGAAAAACCGATACAAAAGTAATGGGTAGGTTACAAACAAAAAATACCCTTTTTGGCGTATATATAAAAGAACATGATGAACGGTAAAGGCATAAAAAAAGGGCCAGGATAGAAATCCAGCCCCGCTTTAAAATCCAATATCCTATGAAAAACCGATACAAAAGTAAAGGGTTTTAATGTTCCATACAATACCACTTTTGGGGTATATCGATTACGGTTTACCGTATTAGCAAAAGGGAACCTTTTTTAAAGATCTTATTACCGAGATAATCCCTGGCAGATACAATCCATACGAAATTCCCTGTTTCCTGTTCTTTTCCCTTTACCCTGCCATCCCAACCCTTATTGGGATCGTTGGTTTTAAAAACTAATTCGCCATAGCGATTAAACACGGATAAATATTCGAAACCGGTAATGCCAACTGCCCTCACCCTGAATACATCGTTAATACCATCAGCATTCGGCGTAAACGCTGTCGGTACATAGATTTCCGGCCCTTTATAAATTTTTATAGAAAGTGTATCAAAACTTTCGCAGCCTTCAGGTGTAGATGCACGCAGGTAATACACGATATCACTGGCATTGCTGGCAACGGGATTGGGAATACTGGGATTATTTAAACCTGTGGCAGGCGTCCATTGATAACTTATGCCACCCGAAGCATTTAACTGGATGGGCTGGTTGGGCGCAGCAATTATATCTGGACCTGCATTGGCGTTGGTCCCATAAATATTGATCGGGCGGGAAATGGTATCAGAGGAACAACCCTCCGTTGAAATACCATATAACGTAACAGGGTAGGCGCCGTTGGCATTATAAACATGGGTTACCGGGTTGCCTTGCTGATTGGCGCTACCATCTCCAAAACTCCAGTGCCATGAAACAATGCCGATTGTTGTACCTGTTTCGTTAGCGGAAAAGTTTATATCCGCAAACTTACAGGCATCGCTGAAGTTCATGTTTATGGAGGGTTTGGTTTTTATTACGAAACTTTTGGTGATGGGCGCAGCGTTACAACCTGCAGCACTGCTAACAGTTAAGGTTACACTATTTGTTCCGGTAGGAAATGATTGGGTGGGGTTTTGCTGGCTGCTGAAAATATTCGTATTGTGTACCCAGGTCCAGCTGTTGATGCTTGTATCTGCCGCAGGCGTAAGATCAGTAAATTGGATAGAAGTACTGTTGCATTGGGGTTCACTAAACGTAAAATCTGCCACTGGTGGCGCATACACTTTAATGCTGGTTTTTAGTGTATCACTTTTACACCCTTTGCTGTTCCAAACAACCAATTGTATGTTTACTATTCCTGTTGTGCTATAATTTACAACAGGATTTTGTTGGGTTGAAAAATTTCCATTCCCAAGATCCCACCACCAGCCTGTAACAGGTAAACCGTCGAGTGTGTAGGACGAATCTTGTATTTGCGTGGCCACAGACTGGCATCCGGCAAATTTTTTGATGGCAGCTTTGGGCTTATCTACTACAAACACATTTTTTTGAACTAAAGTACTTTGGCAACTGTTAACGCCGGTAGTAGATGCCTGTAGCGATACAGTATGAAGCCCGGGGGTTGCGAAGGTAAAGCTGGCACTCTGGGTGGTAGCCGTGTTACTGCCTCCAAAATTCCAGTTCCAACGTACCACCGGGTCAGCGGAAGAAGTAATTATTCCATTAAAATTAGTTGGGCTGCCGAAGCATACCGAATCAGTAAAATTGAAATTGATTACGGGCCTGTCATAAATTTTTATTGATTTGAATAAGGTGTCCGAAGCGCATCCCTCGTTGGATTTTGCAACAAACTTTATATTCTTTATGCCGGGGGTTGAATATGTGCTGGAAGGGTTTTGCAGGGTGGAAGTCTGGCCTGCATTATCCAGCCACCAATACCAGCTATTAATGCTTCCGCTGCTGGTGGAAGATAAGTCGGTGAATTGAATCGAATTGTTTACGCAACTATCGGAAATACTAAATGCTGGGATGGGTTTTGCGAAAACATTAATGGTTGGTCGTAGTGTATCACTCTTGCAGCCCTTGCTATTCCACACCACCAGTTGAATATTAAAAATGCCGGCTGTAGGGTAGGTGGTAGATGGATTTTGCTGGGTTGAAAAATTGCCATTACCCAAATCCCACCACCACGCTGTGATGGGCAGGCCATCCAAGGTATAGGAAGAATCCAGCAACTGCACGTTGGATCTCTGGCAGATGTTAATAGCTTTAATGGCTGCCCTTGGTTTATCTACCACGAAAACCTGTTTAGTCACCGCAGGGCTTAAACAACCAGTTGGACTTGTGCTTGATCCGGTAAGCGTTACGGTATGAAAACCAGCCGTGGCGAATGTAAAAATCGGATTTTGTGTGTTGGCTGTATTTCCACCTCCAAAATCCCAGTTCCAGTTATTTACCGGGTCACCGGAAGAAACCACCTGTCCATTAAAATTTGTTGGGGATCCCAGGCATACGGAATCTGTAAAACTAAAGTTGAGGGTAGGCCTCGCATACAATCTTATGGGTTTCACCAGCGTATCCGATCCGCATCCAAGATCAGACTGTACATAAAATAGCACGTTCTTAATGCCGGGACTGTTGTAGGTTGTAGAGGGATTCTGGATGCCCGAGGTTGCTCCGGCATTATCAAAATCCCAATACCAGCTGTTAATATTGCCAAAAACATTTGTAGCAGTGCTGGTAAATTGAATAGTGTTACCTACGCAGCTGTCTGCAATGCTGAAACTGGCCACTGGTTTGCTCCCTATAGTAATCTGTTGAGTGTTGGTTTCTTCGCAACCATCGGCACCCAGTACTCTCTGAGTAACTGTATAATTTCCAGCTGCTGTGTAAGTGTGTATAGGATTTGCATTAACAGAATCAATAAACGGCCCGTCTCCAAAATTCCAGTAGGTTTTAATTACAGGTGCAAAGGAGATGGTGGTGCTGTTAAATTGTATGGGTTCGTTTACGCATCTTTTTTGCGTTGGCGGGTTAATCCAGGAGGGAGTAAGGGCTGTACAAAATCTTTGTTCATTGTTAAGGCCGCCTGTTGCCCCGGTAAAGCCCCAAAACACCAGCGGATTGCCTCCAAAAGTAGTATTCACAAAGTCGTTAATAATGCTAAGTCTTAGTACCCCGTCAAAATAGGTAGTGAAAGATTTGGTTGTTGCATTCCACTCCACTCTCAACTTGTGTACAACCCCATCTTCAATATTAGTACTGGTTGATGATGCCTGGATCGGGCCGGCCAGGTTATTTGCTGTTATATGATTTAGATCTCCATTTCGCTGAATGGCGATATGGTCGTAAAAAGGGTCATTGTCGGGGCTACTGTTTTGATAAGTATCCAATGTAACGCCAATTGATGGAGAAATTCCACTCAAACCCATTCCCCCGCCCAGCGAGCCTACACTGGTACTGATTGGTTGTAATACGAAGGCAATGCCATCGGCGCCCCCGTCATTATTACCAAGATAAACGTCAAAATTAAAATCGAATGAATTATTAAGGTCAATTCGGATATTATTCCATACCGATCCACTTTGATCATTGATGGGTTGTGTAAGCGTGTAGCAGCGGCAGGATGCCATATACACAGATGCATTTCCATTTATGGTGTATTGTTGACCATAAGAACTATTAAAAAAAGAGATCAGGAAAAAAGCAGCAAGTAAAGGTTTCTTCATAAGCATTAAAAATACTTAAAAATAACCTTGGACCCAGATTGATTTAAATTTTTCAAACATATAATTCTACGGGTTAAGCCTCAACTAAAAAGGCTCCCGAATCCGGAAGCCTCTTTTCAATTTCATTTTTAGGATTACCAACCTTTTTTAGCAACTCCATCTTTCACAGCTTCCAAAGCTTTGGCTTCTGCCAGCATAGTCGTCATTTTGTTCCCTTTACCATCATGGCCTTGCGCCATATAACCGCCACGGCTGGTTTTAGTTATTACTGCATCCTGCATGGGAACATTTTTTTCTTTAGTCTTCATGCAATAGGCTGTTAACATTTTACTCATTGTAGTACTTTTTATTGATTTAAATAATGGGTTGTAGGGTACAAGCTACTAAAATATTTCGCTTCGCCCAAATAAGTTGATTAATAGTGAGGTATTTTAAAAAGATTTAATATCTACACATCTATTTTAGCGTACTTAGCGTGTGTTTCAATAAATTCTCTCCTTGGAGGTACTTCATCACCCATCAACATACTGAAGATACGATCAGCTTCGGCCGCACTTTCCAGGGTAACCTGCTTCAATGTTCTTGTAGCAGGGTTCATCGTTGTTTCCCAAAGCTGTTCGGCATTCATTTCACCCAAACCTTTATATCGCTGCGTAGTTACACTGTCATCCTTACCCTGGCCAAACTGTTGAATTAATGATTTACGTTCAGCATCATTCCAGGCATATTCCTGGTTACTTCCTTTTTTTACAAGGTAAAGTGGTGGCTGGGCAATATAAACATAACCCTGCTCTACCATTTCTTTCATATAGCGGAAAATAAAGGTCATAATAAGCGTGGCGATATGACTACCATCCACGTCGGCATCGGTCATTATAATCAATTTATGATACCTCAACTTTGATGTATCGAGGGCTTTCGGATCTTCGGGAGTTCCTCTTTTTACGCCAAGAGCGGTAAACATATTCCTGATCTCTTCATTATCGTAGATCTTATGCTCCATGGCTTTCTCCACGTTAAGAATCTTACCTCTTAAAGGCAGAATTGCCTGGTAACTTCTATCCCGGCCTTGCTTGGCGGTACCACCTGCCGAATCTCCCTCCACCAGGAATAGCTCGCATTTGCCCGGGTCTTTTTCACTACAATCTGCCAGCTTACCGGGTAATCCACCACCAGTTAGTACACTCTTGCGTTGCACCATATCACGGGCTCTTTTGGCAGCCGCACGGGCCTGGGCAGCAAGAATCACTTTTTGAATTATGGTCTTGGCATCCTTTGGATTTTCCTCCAGGTATGCTTCTAGTACACGGCTGAGGGTTGTATCTACAATACCCATCACCTCACTATTGCCGAGTTTGGTTTTTGTTTGTCCTTCAAACTGGGGTTCCGGCACTTTTACAGAAATAATTGCGCTGATACCTTCCCGGAAGTCATCTCCCTCGATGGCAACTTTGGCCTTTTCGAACATACCTTGTTTTTCGCCATAAGATTTAAATACCCGGGTAATACTGCGGCGGAAACCGGCCACATGCGTACCACCCTCAATGGTATTGATATTATTTACATAACTGAAAATATGTTCCTGGTAGCTCGCATTATACATCATCGCTACTTCCACCGCTACATTACTTTTTTCATCATGTCCCTCGCAATAGATAGTGGTAGGGATCAAAGCAGCCCTGTTGGCATTTTTGTCGATGGTTTCCACGAACTCCACGATACCGCCTTCGCTGTAAAAGGTTTTGGTCCATGTTTTTCCTTCTTCATCCACTTCTCTCAGGTCGTTTAAAACGATACTGATCTTGCGATTCAGGTAAGCCAGTTCTCTCAGGCGCCCTTCAAGGATCTCCCTGTTGTACTCTGTTGTGGTAAAAATACTGCCATCGGGCCAAAACTGCACCCTGGTGCCGTGTTGATCACTGCTGCCAATTTCTCTTACGGCATATTGGGGAATACCAATAGCATACTCCTGTTCAAATATCTTTCCTTCCCTTTTTACCGTTACATGAAGCTTTGTGCTCAACGCATTCACACAACTCACACCCACACCGTGCAAACCGCCAGATACTTTATAAGATCCTTTGTCGAATTTACCCCCGGCATGCAGCACCGTCATCACTACTTCCAATGCACTACGGTTCTCCTTGCTGTGCATTCCGGTAGGAATACCCCGGCCATCGTCCTGAACGGTTATAGAATTATCTTCATTAATGGTAACCGAAATGTTTTTACAATAACCTGCCAGGGCCTCATCTATTGAATTATCTACTACCTCGTAAACAAGATGATGCAGACCTTTTACGCTGATATCGCCAATGTACATGGCCGGCCTTTTACGAACCGCTTCTAAACCTTCTAAAACCTGGATACTATCTGCGCTGTAAGTGTTGCTGTTTTGGGTGGGAACTACTACTGATTCTGTACTCATAAATGCTTTAAAATCGCTTTAAAAATGTGAACATTCACATTCCCGCAAATGTAATGAAAAACAAGGGTTTTTGAGCTAAAAACGGCATCTAATTCCAGGCTAATTTGTAAACATTTTCTTAAGATATTTTAACCGGTAAAAACAGGCTGATTTGATGGTTTTTTCTTCCAAAACCGCCCACCGGTAAAAAATAACGTTTCAACATTGACCTAATGCTGATATTGTATCGTATCTTTGCATCAATTATGCAAGCGCATTACGATATTTTAACACTGGCACACAAGCAGCCGTTTATGCAAACAGACCTGGAGCCATTACTACAGGTGGACCGCCTGGTGCCGGGATCGGTTAAGTATTCCATCAGCCGGTTTAAAAAAAATGCGGCCTGGGAAATGGAAGATACAGGTGTATTGCTGTATCACTACGAAAAGAATAATCCCGAGGCCAATTACCTTGAATTACGGTTTTGTGTAACCGGAAATGTGTACTGCAGGCAAAAACAAACGGAGTGTGATTATTGCAAGTTGAACAGTTCTAAAACCTGCGTGGAAAAAGTAGATAGCATGGATGTGCTCAGCTTTAGTTTTTCGCCGGTATACCTTCAACAGTTTGCAAAAGCGCATAAAAACCCTGAAAGTTTAACGGACAATGTATTGTCATTTAATCATACCACTTCCTTTTCTAAAATGCTTCCGCTTTGTACTAAAACAAGGATGGCAATAGAAGCATTGCTGAATCATAATTATACTGACACGCTCGAGAATATTTTCATCAATGCACAAACCCAGATACTGCTTTTGTATAGTATGGATTGTATGCTTGGCGAAAGAGAAGAGCCGGTGTTTACCTGTAAATTCCTGGCCAACCAGGCAGACAGGGAAAAAATTATGAAAGCCCGTGAAATCTTATTGCAACATATTGGCGAACCCATTACCATCAAGGCTTTGAGCCGCAAGGTTGCCATCAATGAGTGTTACCTGAAAAAAGGATTTAAAGAGATTTTTGGAACTACCATTTTCGACTTCTATCAGGGGCAAAGGATGGAGCACGCAAAATATCTTTTATATGATAAAGGCTTGAGTGTAACGGAGGTTTCAATGTTGCTCGGGTACTCCTCCATTTCTCATTTTAGTACAGCATTTAAAAAACATACAGGCATTAAACCCTGCGAATTGTTATTGCATTAAATTGAAAAAACCATATAAAAAAATCCCCCGGAATTTCTTCGGGGGATTTTTTTATAATATCCTATCCTGTTTCTCAGATTTCTAAAAGGCTGTTTACCGGGTCCTGGCCAAATAATAAGAGGGCTGGGTTCTCCAGCAATTGTTTTACCCGCACTAAAAATCCTACAGATTCTTTACCATCGATAATACGATGGTCGTAACTAAGTGCTACGTACATCATAGGTTTAATAACTACCTGCCCGTTTACCGCCATGGGTCTTTCTACAATATTATGCATACCCAAAATAGCACTTTGCGGAATGTTGATGATTGGTGTACTCATCATCGATCCAAAAATGCCGCCATTGGTGATGGTGAAGGTTCCTCCCGTCATTTCTTCAATAGTGAGTTTGTTGTTTTTTGCTTTGGTAGCAAGGTCAACCACAGCTGACTCGATGCCTGCCATGCTAAGGCTTTCAGCATTTCTGATTACCGGTACTACCAAACCCTTGGGTGCGCTTACGGCAATTGAAATATCGCAGTACTCATGGTAGATAATATTTTCGCCATCGATGTATGCATTTACCGCCGGGAATTCCTGCAGGGCAAAACAGCAGGCTTTTGTAAAAAAGCTCATGAAGCCCAGGTTTACCCCGTGCACTTCTTTAAACTTGTCCTTATGCTTTTTACGGATTTCCATGATAGGACCCATATCTACTTCATTAAAAGTAGTAAGCATTGCAGTGGTATTTTTTGCTTCTACCAACCGGCGGCTGATCGTTTTGCGAAGGTTGCTCATTTTCTCCGGCCGGTCTGTTCGGCTAAATGCAGGAGTACCGGTTTTACGTCCCGGGTTGCTGATGGCTTCCAGCACATCCTGTTTCATAATGCGACCATTGGAGCCTGAAGGGGCAATCGTTTT
>CBFGLL010000094.1:0-8192 GCA_965649585.1 uncultured Chitinophagaceae bacterium
ATTCGGGAACTCCATCAAGTTTTTTTTCACGCAACGGCGCAGAGCGAAAGGGGCTTTGTAAAATTTTTCTGTTTCGTTTTGCTGTGAAAAAGTTTATTATGAAAGTTTCTATATGCACGACGCAGAGATGCCTGCTAGAATAAAGAAGCCTGTACCAGGCGGGCGGGGATTTTTTCGTGGGGCGCTGATGCAATATGATACAGCTCGGATGCTGCATAACGGGATGCCACCACAACTTTTGTTTGTCCTGCTTTTTCCCTGAAGAGTGCTTCTACTAAATGCGGATCGTTATTATCCCTGGAGAGATGGCTTAAAAATAAATGACTCATAAACGAAGGTTTATGAGCTACAAAAAAATCCAGCGCCTGTTTATTGCTCAGGTGGCCGAAACCGCCCCTGATACGTTGCTTCAATACATAAGGATAACGCCCGTTTTCGAGCATGTGCTCGTCGTAATTAGATTCCAGGAATGCAGCGTGGCATTGTTTAAAATGATGCACCAGGTTATCGCAACAAATGCCGATATCGGTAAATACGCCCACGGTAACATTGCTGTTGCTGATGGTAAAACTAACAGGTTCTGCAGCATCATGTTTTTTTGCGAAAGCGGTTATCTTCAACCCTTCAATATTGATCTCTGTGCTGTGCTCCAGCCAGTGAAGATCAGGTGCTGAAAGATTTAAGCCGCTGTGCCGGTAAGTGCCTTTGGAAATAAAAACCGGCAACCCATATTTTTTGCAGAGCACCTGCACCCCTTTAATATGATCGCTGTGCTCATGTGAAATAAAGAGGGCTTTTACTTTTTGCATGGGTAGGCCCAGGCCAGCCATACGTTTCTCAATTTCTTTGCAGGAAAGCCCGGCATCCACCAATACAGCTTCGTGTTGGTTGCCTATGTAGTAGGCATTACCATTGCTGCCGGAGTTGAGTGATGCCACCTGTAAATACATGGCCGCAAAGATCGTAAAAATGAGTAGCAGGAAACCGGAAGTGCATAACTCTTACTGAAGATTTACAAAAAGCCTAAACCATCATCAGCTGCCGGCACGCTGCGATTCTTCTGTTGCACTGCCGCTGTTTCGTCGGATGGTTTTAAATGCTTTTCCAAAACGATAGGTGAATGAAAGGGTGGCCACCCTGCTATCTCTTTTTAACCAGAAATATTCGGTTGACTTTTCAAAATCTGACAAACCTTCCATACCATTTTTGTGGAATATATCCCTTACGCTTAATTTAAGTGTGCCTTTCTTTTTCAATACAGGCCTGGATGCCGCAACAACCACCTGCGATATGGGGTATAACACTTCCTGCAGGTCATTCCTGGCCCTGCCGGTGTAGAAGCCGGAGAGTTCGGCTGTATAGGTTTTACCGATCTTAAACTGGTTGTTCATGTTGAAGTTGAACTGGTGTACATCGGAGTTGTAATTGTTCCAAACAAAACCCATTAGTTTTTTGTAGTTGTACAATCCCTGGGCTGTAAAGAACCACCATTTGGTTGCGTTAATTTGTGCACTCACAGAAGCGCCGATATTATAGGACCTGCCTACATTGCCCGTGCTATAGATAATTAATTTGTCGTCCATCAAGCCGCTGCTGTCGTTGTAAAAGATCTGCGAATAATAATCTTTTATAAAACTATAACTGAGCGTGGTGGTGATGGTTTGTTTAAATAAATGACTTAGTTCAAAGTTCCAGCTGAACTGCGGGCGTGTGAAGGGGTTGCCTCTTTCGTAAGTGTATTTATTAATGGTAAAGAAAAAAGGATTGAGCTTTTGAAATGGTGGCCTGTCTAACCGACGGCTAAGCGTAACTGTAAATGAATGATTGCTGTCGGCTTCAAAACTTACAAAGCCGGAAGGGAAAAGCGATGTGTAATCATTTGTAAAAGAAGAATCGCTGCCCGTGGTTCCGTTTCCTAACTGGCGGCCGGTATAGCTGGTGTTTTCAAACCGCAGGCCTGCCTGGTAGCTCCATCGCCGGAACTTTTGTTGTACGCTGCTGTAAATAGCCCTGATGGTTTCATCATATAAAAAATGATTACTTCGTCCGGGATCCGCTTCCCATCCAGCCCCGTGACTTTTCTCGTAATTGGCAAGGTTATCTGTGCGGGTATTGGCAAGCTTTGCTCCTGCTTCCCACTGGCTTTCTTTCGCAAACTTCCACACATAATCCGTTTTTGCAGAAAGGATTTTTAATGTTGAAGGCAGGTTGCCGATCGAACCCTCGTAGTAATATTGGGGCATGTCTGCTTCGTTGGTGAACAGCTGGTTGTTTTTAATATCATAGTTCAGCATGTCTGCATCGATGGAAAGCTCACTGTTTTTGCTAAAGCTATGTTTGCCGTAGAGGGTAAGGGTACCGCTGAGTTGTTCGTAGGCTGTTGTACTGTTGGTATTAATGGAAGAGTCAATGTTTTTGAATGCATCCATCCAGGTGGCGGTAGCGTGGCTGCTTCCGTTGCGGTGCGTAATATTTCCAAAAAGGTTTATACCAATGGTACTCCTGTTGCTGATAAAATAGTCGAGCCCTGTTTTAATATTGTGGTTATTGAACCGGGAAAGAAATAAGGTGGGTTGATCTAATTCCGAAATGGTATTTCCATTATCATCGTAATAGGTACGTAGTGCATACATTTTCGTGTAATGCTTACTGTTATTATTGGCATAGGTAAAAAAACTGTTGAACTTTCCATTACGATAATTCATCACCAGGCTATTGTTGTTTTTATAATACCTGCCATGCCCGGCGGAAACGGTGAAGTTGCCATTAAAGCCTACCTGCCGGTTCTTTTTGGTTTTTATATTAATGATGCCTGCATTACCAGCCGCATCATACTTTGCTGATGGATTAGTGATGAGTTCAATTTGTTCTACCTGCGAGGAGCTCATACTGCTGAGCATATTGTTGAGATCTGCGCCGGAGAGATAGGTAGGCTTATCATCTATGAGCACCAGCACACCAGCTTTATTCTGCATACTGATGCCGCCGTTACGATCTACCAATATGCCGGGTGATTTTTCCAGGAGTTCCAGTACGGTTGTGCCTGTATTGCTAATCATAGCATCTACATTCAGCACTGTTTTGCCCTGCACCTGTTGAATGAATGGTTTCCTGCTGGCAATGGTTACAGATTGCAGGGTGGCGGTGCTATTATAAAAAGTATATTGTTCGCTGCTTTTGGTATTTGGAAAACGGATGGAAGCAGTTTGTAGCGTTTGATACCCTACATGTTCCATCACAAAATAAAAATCACCATCCGGTACCTGTTGAAATGTGCCGATGCCCTCTTTATTGGTGAGGGCTGTTTTTACCAGGGTTGAATCTGCCGTTCTTTTCATCTGGATACTGGCGCCTTCAACGGGTAATTGCTGGGCGCTCACCAGTTTTACAGAAAATTGCTGGGCAAGTCCAGGTACAGTCATCAAAATTAAAAACAGCAGTAAAATATTTCGCATGGCGTTGCTTTGTGCTGTCAATATTAGGGCATTAGGCCGGAAGGGAATTGGGAAATTCTACCAGTGGCAAGTACAGTTTGCCGGCGCAGCATTCCCTGCACTGCTTATCCTGAAAAGTAAAAAAGAGACAGGAATGCAAATGGGCAGGTGGATACCTGCCCAAGATGATGAAGAATAAAAAATATTTTTTAGTAGCGCCTGTTCCGGTCGTTTCCGCCGAAGCCGCCACGGTCGTTTCTAAATCCGCCACCGCCGCCGCCTGGTCTGCCGCCGCCACCGGATGGTGGACCACTGCGCTCTTCGGCTTCTTTTACAACAAGGGGTTTTTTGCCGAGAGAAATGCCGTTCATGCTTTCCATAGCATCGGTACCTTCTGCACGGTCGGGCATCTCTACAAAACCAAATGCCCTGCTTTTACCGGTTTCTTTATCAATAGCCACTTTTGCTGAAGTAACTGTTCCAAATTTTTCGAAAATTTCTTCGAGCTCTGCATCATCCAGATCATAAGGTAAGCCCGCAACAAATAATTTCATCAGAGGTGTTTTTATAAATGTTTGAATCTAAGACCACACAATATTAATCATTTTGGCATTAATTTGGTCATTGCTTTAGTTCACAAACGTTTGTGGAGATAATTTATTATCAACTTATCAATTAAATATTATGAATAAACTGATCAGGGCATTAATTGCCGGTTACGGAGCAAAAAAATTGGGCGGTGGCTGCCTGGGAACCATCGTGGTATTCGTTATTATTTACTGGCTGCTGGGATACGCTAATTGTTAGTGTTCGTAACTATAGGTTTATTCCATTATTAGGTGCATTGCGTGGTGCAGAAGCCGTGCTTAACAATGCCCCATAATTTTTGGAAACCAGCAATATCGCAGTATATATTTGTTGAACAGAATTGCAAAAGCGGGGTCCTCCTGCAGGAAGCGATTCGGAGAGAGCATCGGGTTAGCAAGGAAAATTTTGAACTCGTTTCAAAATGGAACTTCAGAAAACTTGATGCTTTTTTTTATGCATGCAGGATTGATGATAGCTATGTTCATAACATGCAGTTTATTCAAATATCATTGTTGAAAAAAATGAGTAAAACCTGTGCTTATCTAAATGGTAAAATATTTGGAAACAGGTAATAGAATGTACGATATTCGTAGAACAAACAGGGTTACAGATAGTGAGCTTGTCTCACAGAAGTAATTCGGAAAGAGCATCGGGAATACGAGAGGAAGCTGCGAACTTGTTTCAAGGCGGAATTTCAGACACTTGATGCTTTTTTTATGCATCAATCTTTGCATAAAAAAACCGGCAACTCTTAATTGCCGGTTTCAGTTCCTGATCGTTCGTTTAATATTCTATCACTTTTATCAGCATCCCTTTTGTTACCTGGTCGCTTAACGATTTTCCGTTTAGCACCGCAAACTCTTCCATCCTGGTAGATGGTACTTTAAAATAAGTGAATGCCTGCTGTAAAGTGCCGTTGGCTGCAACTGTTTTTATTCTTACCCGCTGTGGTTTTTTATTGATTTTAGCGGCGTCGGTGAGTGGCCTGAAGCTTTGCATTGTGTTGGTAAAGGATGGCTGGTATTGCCCAAATGTTTGCGCTGCAGATACACCCATCATCATTAGAATTTCAGATCCAAACTGGTAAAAGTAAGCCTGTGTTCTCAGCGGTGGCTGCTGTTGTTGTGGATCTGGTTTTGTATCCGCAATAATTGCCAGGGTTTGATATCCTCCTACAGTCAATTGCCGTTGATCGAGCAGTTGAAGGCCGTTCTGTTCCAGGAAAGCCGTTCCTGCTTCCTGCAAGCTTTTGGCTGCACCGCCGGCCAAGTACATCAATGCCTGCCCATCGGCCGGGGCCATTTGTACCCGCAGGGGGGAGTTTTGATATTTCCAGTTGGGGGGCACATTAAACTGGAACCTCATGTCGGGATGATAAAACACCCAGTTCTCCAGGTAACCCTGGCGTGGATCTTCGCCATACACCAGCCCTTCAATACGCCTTAAATAACTATCCCTGTTAACAACCGGGTTGGTGAGGTTGGTTTTTTGTTGCCATTCGGTAGCCGCTTTTGCCACCGAAACATTTCTGTCGTCGGGGTTGGGGTGAGTTGATAAAAAGTCGGGCAGCTCCTGTTGCCCTGAAGCCTGGCTCTGGCGCTTAAGGGTATTGAAAAAGCCGGCCATATAATGTGCATCGTACTTTATCTTGGTAGAGTATTCTACACCCAACTGATCACTTTGCCTTTCTGCATCACGGCCATATTTGAGAAATAATAAACCAAGTCCCTGCTGGGCCTGTTCTGCAAACCGCCCCAGTTCTGGTTTAATGATGATGCCTGCAATTAAACCGATACTACCGAGCATCTGCCTGGTTTGTTGCTGTACGGTATGTCTTGCTGCTATATGGCCTATTTCATGACCAAGTACACCGGCAAATTCTGCTTCGTTGTTGAAGTGAGCCATGATTCCCCGGGTAAAATATACGTAACCTCCCGGTACCGCAAAAGCGTTTAGTACCTCTGAGTCCACCACCCTGAAATGATAATCGAGGTTAGGCCGGTGCGAAATGGCACCCATTGCTTTTCCTTTTTCGGTGATGAATCTTTGCAGGGCAGAATCGGGATAGAGGCCAAACTGTGCAATGATCTGCGGGTCTGCTTCCTGCCCCATAGCTATTTCCTGGGCTTCGCTCATTAACACCAGTTGATTTTTACCTGTAACCGGGTTTTTAGCACAGGTGCTGAACAAAAGGGAGAACGCAACCAATAATGTTGACGTTAGAAGATTTTTCATGTATCTAAAGTTTAAGGTTAATGTAACATCAGTCGCTTAACTAATGTACATCAAAGAATTATGAGATACAATTTTTGTTCCTGAATTGGAAACCGGCTGTCTTACAGCCTAAAAAGAAGGGAATTTTGCATCGAGGCGGAGCAACATCATCAGGTTTTTTTTGGCCCAGCTCAGGTGTTTCAACCCTTTTCTGAAAGGCCAATAGGCTACTCCCATATATTTATGATTATAGCGGGAGATGCGATACATCATTTTCCAATGTTTCAGAATGACGCCCATCGCCTGGAAGATGTTGTAGTCGTTTGCATAAACATGCTGTGTACCGGCTCCTGTACCATTGAACTCCAGAATGGAGAAATTTTTTCCCTGCCTGAGGTCTTCAATGCTATTGCATTTTATATCGTACCTGCCATAATAGAGTTTGCCGGAATAATTACTGAATTCATCAAATAACCGCTCGAGCTTTTCATCTATCTCATGGTCTACCCCCGTGAGTTTACCACCCTGGTTACGATTGCTGGCCAGGGATAAATAATAACGTTCACCCGCGGGAAGCACTTCGTCTTTATGGTAGGCCTGTTTTTCCAGCAGGTAGTCCAGTTTATATTTAATGCCTTCGTGCTGCAGCATTAATTCTTCAATTGTGCTGGTTCCATCACCAGTAATAAAAGCTGGTTCTTTTTTCAGGAATCCGCTGATGGTGCCTTTTGTTTCATTGGGCATCCTGAAATAAAAAGCACTTATTTCCAGCGGATATGGTACCAGTTCCTGCACCAGGTATTCCACGGGAATGGTTGTGTGGTATTGCAGTAACTGATCTGCATTAGAAATTTTGCGAAACATAAAACCCATCATACCCACATTGGGTTTTACAATAAAGGGATACCTAAATCCTGCTTCGGCCACCTGCTTTTGTACCGATTCAAAAGGCTGGGCCGGGCTTATATAAGTGGTATTAGGATAAGAGCCTGGCGGAAGCTGCTCATACATTTCTTTTTTGCCTTCGCCCTCAAAACCACCGAAAGTAAGCGATGGATCGGTAGCTGTAAAAAACCAGGGCGTGCCACTGCGCACGCAATACCAAAGCCACACCGGGGAAATAGGAATGTATTTTACATGGTGATGCCATGTTTTCCAATGAGTAAGCTTATAAAAAAAATCCTTTAAATTCATCGACGGCGCCAAAATTAGCGCTTTTGTTCTTGTTCAATTCGTTTCTTTTGTTTCCTTTGTTATATGAAGAAATACCTTTTTCCACTCCTCGTATGTTTTATAGCTTCCTGTGCTACTAAAGAAGAAAAACAGGACACAGAAGAAGTAGTGACCACCGAACCAATTGATACGGTTGTAAACGAAATGCCGGTAAAGATATATAACCCCAATACGGAATTATACGTGTGGCGTGCAACAGCAGATTATGAAAAGAAAAAGAACCCCGCCCTTGCTGCGCCCAGCCTTCCTGTAGATTCGCTCATAAAAGGGTTGAATGAATATTATGAAAATGTATTTCTTGAAAAAGTGAAACAGGGTGGCGACACTTTATATACTGTGATAAGGGAAAGTGAGCATTTAACGCAACGTATGGGCTCAACCGGGTCGGAGATCTATGTAGCGGATGTGGTGCTGAACCTTACTTCTGTACCAGGTATTAAATATGTGAAAATAGATTTTAAAGAAGGGGATCATGCGCAGCCCGGCGTTTGGACTGCTGCCAACTTTAAGTCGTACAAAGAGAAAAAGCCCTGATATGGTTAGGTACAACCCGAAGGAATGGTTTGGTTATATTTTTCGTTTTCATAAGGCCGATACGGTTCGCAAATTAACGCCCGCTTTAATTGGCATGTGTATTTATTCCGCTGCCATTGCCTACCTGGAGCTGGAGGTTTGGAATTTATCAGACAGCAGCCACGTAAAAAATATACCTGTAATGCATGG
>CBFGLL010000095.1:0-8183 GCA_965649585.1 uncultured Chitinophagaceae bacterium
TAAGTTAATTTTTTTAACACTCACTTCCAGCCTGCTTTGTTCACTTTGGCGGCGGCGATTCATGTTCTTCACTATCTCCGTATCGGGTGTTTTGATAACAGGCTTTGGGGCAGCAGGTACTACTTTTATAATAGTATCCTGCGGCACGGCTTTCGGGGTAACGGGAACGGGCTGCCTGGGTTGCGTTCTTACCACAGGTGGATTGGCACGAGGACTGGTTCGCTGTGGTGGACGTGTAGGGCTGGCTGGCGGGGTTGGCTGCGCAGGTGGTGTAACTGGCTTAGGAAAACAATTGGGTTCGCCCCCTGCTAACTTCACTGGCCTGGTGGAGCTTTTTTTCAATAAAATATTGGTGCCTCCCATGCCCATCATCCTGGCAAATGCAGAGCCCGTAAATATTTTACCCCGTAATACATTTTTACCAAAGCGGGCATCCTGCCACAATACGATATGCATCAACACATGGCTGCCGCTGTTTTTAATGAACCGGGTACCATCTAGCACCCATATTTTTTGATCGGCAACATAACGACCCGCATAGGCTGCAGTGCAGTTATCGTTCATGTCATTTAAAATATAGTCATGGGTGAACCCGCATATTTCCATGTTTCTCTGCTCAATGCTTACTACGAGCATCTGCCCTTCAAATTCCCCCTTCCAGGTTCCCTGGATATTTTGAGAACGACTGTTGAGGGCGGTAAATAAAGCACAAAAAATTAAAAATAAGCGGAGACCTTTCTGCATGATAATAAATGTAGAAAAAATTTGTCAAGGATTCAAGTACCATTGTTGTGCTTTAACTTTAGGTTAGGAAAACAAAAACAGGAATCATGAAAAACGAAAAAAGATTCAAAAAACTTTTGATAGATAATTTTGAGGGAGATGCATGGCTCGACGTAGCGCTTTTGCCGACCGTGGCCTCCATACCTGCCGAGGATGCTGCCAAAAATATTTATTCTCTCAATTCTATCTGGCAGATCGTTCAACATCTCACCTGCTGGCGGGAAGCATTACTGAAAAAGATAAAAGATAAAAATCCCGAAATACCGGATAATAATTTTTTTGAAGAACTGAAGGATACTTCTGAAGAAGCCTGGCAAAACCTGCTGCAAAGATTGGAAGAATCGCAGACTGCAATTATCGATCTCCTTAAAAAGGATAAAGACATGGACTGGGATGACAAACCTTCCAAGGGAAATTATACCGTTTTTGAATTAATGCAAAGCCTGCTGCAACACGATGCCTACCACCTTGGCCAGGTGATCCTCATAAAAAAATTATTGGGTGTTCCTAATGGCTAGAAGCTAAGATCTCCTGGAAAATGTGATTGAGCTGGGGTGCTTTGTTCATGATCATTAAGTGATTTCCGCCTTCGATTATATGCGTAGGCCGGGTGAACTTTATGGGAAGTATTTCATCTTTGCTGCCGTGGATATGCCAGCAGTTCGGCGGCAATGTTTCATTGCGCCAGGTTAAAATAGCATTCATAGCCCATCTGATAAAAACGGGATCGCTGTCTTTTATCACCTGCTTTAAAATGGCTTTATCTTCTTCGTTGTCCGGGGCCAGGCCTCTTTTGTATATGGAAGCATATTTGAGCAACCCCACTGGAACCAGTTTATGCATTTTTAATTTGTAGGCCCAGTTAAAATAATAAGGCAAGGATGTGTGTACGGGAATACTGGATAATAAAATGGTGGTTTGAGGTGGGTGAATCTTTGCTATTTCGCAGGCCATCATTCCCCCCAGCGATAAACCTACTAAGCCAAAGTCTTCACTGCTGTTGATGCCTGCTGCGAGCCTTACTGCATAATCATGTAAGGTTTCACCGTCCCGGGGTGCGATCCAATCGAGGTGCACCATCTCATACCCGGCCGGTAATTGTATATGTTTAAATACCCTGCTATCAGCCCCTAACCCACTAATGAAATACAACTTCATTGTTCAAAACTACATAAAAAAAGGGCCAGGATAGAAATCCAGCCCCGTTGTAAAATCCAATATCCTATGAAAAACCGCTGTAAAGAAACAACCGGAATGGTTTATAAAAAAGGGGGAAATAACTGTTTTTTTAGAGGATTTTTCCTCCAGGACCGGGGGTTTTTTCCTCCAGGATCGGAGGATTTTTCCTGAAGAAGAAGAGGAAATAACCTATTTACAGTGTAAATGCCTGCTTAATAGCCTGATTCATTCGTAACTTTCAAAAAATTGCCGCCGGTGGAAGCTGTTATTGGTTTTTTCGAAACTTTAGAAAAACAACCCGTTTTACGATTTACGATCCTTATTTCAGGGCTGCTTTTCTTTTGGATACTGGAAGGGGCAATACCCTTGTTATCCCTGCGTTACAAAAAAACCAAGCTGAAGCATGCTGCTGTAAATATGGTGTTTACAGCCATCCATCTTTTCATACACACATTCCTGGCATTTGTAATTATCATCTTAAGTGACTGGTGCAAGGCAAATAGCTTTGGAATTGTTTACTGGACGAATGCAGGAATTTTTGCAACTATCATCATTTCTTTTATTGTGCTTGATTTTTTTGGAGGCTGGTTGGTTCATATCGTGGAACATAAGGTTCCGCTATTGTGGAGGTTTCATATCATTCACCATGCAGATAATAACATAGACGTTACTTCCGGACTCCGCCACCACCCAGGTGAAAGTATTTTACGGGGCCTATTTTTCTTTGCAGGAATATTGGTGAGCGGTGCGCCAATGTATACTGTAATGATTTTTCAAACTATCCTGGTTTTTGCAACTGCGTTCACCCATGCTAATATCAGTCTTCCCCGCAGTGTTGACAGGTTACTGAGTTATGTTATTGTTTCGCCCAATATGCATAAAGTGCATCACCATTGGAAACAACCTTTTACCGACAGCAATTACGGCGCAATATTATCCATCTGGGATAGAATTTTTGGTACTTTTAAAAAGTTAGATCCAAAAGACATAAGGTACGGGCTCGACCGGTATTATAGTAATGATAAAGATGAGGATATTGTGATGCTGATGAGGAGCCCGTTCAGCAAAACACAAAACAGTTCATAAACCTGTTACATGTTAAAAAAACAATTACTGCTTTTATTTTTTATTCTCCTAAAATTTTTTCTCCAGTTCTCGCTTATTCACCCGGTGTATGAATTGCATCGTGATGAATACCTGCACCTCGACCAGGGTAATCACCTCGCAGCGGGTTACCTGTCTGTAGCACCTTTTACTTCATGGATTGCATGGATCATTCAGCAGTTGGGTGCATCTGAATTTTGGGTAAAATTTTTTCCTGCATTATTTGGAGCGTTAACAATCGTGGTAGTTTGGAAGGCAATTGAAGTTTTAAAAGGCGGCATTTTTGCACTTGTTCTTGGTGCCACCTGCGTGTTATTTTCTGCACTGCTAAGACTAAATTGTTTATTTCAGCCCAATTCATTCGACGTACTTGCCTGGTCTTTTTTATACTATTGCCTGCTCCGCTACTGCACCGATGAAAAGGTAAAGTGGATCTGGCTGGCTGCACTCGCTTTCGCAATTGGTTTTTTAAACAAATACAACATCGTATTCCAACTTATAGGGTTATTGCCAGCCCTGCTTTTCAATAAGCAGAGGAACCTATTTTTAAAACGACCTTTTTACCTGGCAATGGTTGCTGCGTTTGTGCTGCTTTTACCCAATCTTTATTGGCAGTACCAACATGGGTTCCCCGTTTTTTATCATTTAAGAGAACTTACCAATACCCAACTGGTAAATGTGAGCAGGGCTGATTTTTTGAAAGAGCAACTGCTGTACAACCTCGGTGGAATTATTGTGCTGCTGCCTGGCTTCCTAAGCTTTTTTATGCATCCCGCCTTCAGGAAATACCAGGTAATTCTCCATGGATTTTTATTTACCATGGCCCTATTCATTCTGTTGAGGGCAAAGGGATATTATGCAATGGGCGCCTACCCTATCTTTTTTGCATTCGGTGCTGTGTGGCTCGACAAAATTCTCAATAAACGATGGCAGCAGTTTGTAATAAGGCCGCTGCTTGTTTTAATACCTGTTGCATTTTTCTGGCTAATAGTTCCTATTGCCTTCCCCATTTATCCGCCCGAAAAAATTATAGCTAATGCAGACATCCAAAAAGGTTTAGGAATGCATAAATGGGAGGATGGAAAGGAATATCCCATATCCCAGGATTATGCAGACATGCAGGGCTGGAAGGAACTCGCTTTGCTGGTGGATAGCGCCTATAACAGCCTTCCGGCAAAAGATAACACGCTTGTATTCTGCGATAATTATGGGCAAGCTGGTGCTATTAATTATTATTCAACACATCCTCACATTAATGCATTATCCATGAATGCAGATTACCTGTTTTGGTTCCCCCAAAATGCGGTATGGAAAAATATGATACTCGTAAAGGAAATTACCGATACAGATAGCAGTCGTTCGGAGGAAAAATCCTTGTTTGACTCAGTGTATGTTGTCGGCCAAATCAAGTCTCCTTATGCGAGGGAAAAAGGTACACGGGTGTATGTATTAACCGGTGCAAGAGATACCGCCTCTGCCATCCTTTACCGGCAATTAGAAAGCAGGAAAAATAAACTCATGGACTAATGGTTGAACCAGGTTGTTGTTTAAGCGATCGCTGGTTGGTATAAAAAGCGCTCCCGGCAAAAAGTAAGCAGAGGAATGCAATTTGACCGATTACGGAGAGATCCATTATAAACCAGTTTACCAGGTGAAATAAAAGCAACAAAAATACCAGAGCCGCATCAAACTTTTTTGTAAAAAACCCAACGATACAAATCAATTCAACAGCGGTGGCCACTACCAGTAATGCATACCCGATAACAGGATGATCAATTAAATAAAGATTCACCTGCGTACGAATGCCGGTATTGCCTTCAATATAATATGGTTTAAACTGGTTCACAAGGTTATTGCTTAATGCGTTTACATTATAGATTGCGTGATGCAGTAGTTTTAATAACCCGGCCGAAAAATAAAAGAAAAGGATATAATACCGGGTGGCTTCCCAGGCCAAACTCCTGCTTACCCCATTCCGAAACAAAAATGGGATCCAAACCAGGAACATACCTGCATGGAAGTTTCGGTGGGTAAGGTACCCCATCAACGTTACATAAAAAAGAATAGTCAATACAAACAGCGCTATCGCTACTTTGTTTTGTTTGGGATTGCGATATAACAACATCATCAATATCAATATGGCTGCGTCTAACAGCACACCTACCCAAAAATGCTGCACGATGAACTGTGGTGCCCCGATGGCGAATACAAGACCAAAAAAAATATCTACGCCAAACTCGAAGAAGCTGGCACCAGCCAGGCCCGAAAAACTCACGCCGGATATAAACAGGATAATAAACTCCGCTGCAGCGATGGCTATTAATATCTTATCCCAGGCACATGGCTTTGCTGATGTTCCCTGCAATTTCATCGGCTTTTTTTAATAAATATGATGGTTGAATCAGTTTTTTGTACTGCGTCCCCGGAAAATTGTAAATGGTATTTTACAATTTCAATTGTATCCTTTGGCTGCATCGGGTAACCCGCCATTGAAAGATAATGAGCTATCACCCTCATTGGCTCCACCTGCTGATGGGTGATTCTACTCAACAAAAATTGTTTGGTCACAGGATCTTTGATTTCCGTGTTTAAATATCGTTGCAGGTAGGTACTTTGTTCATTCTCCAAAAATTCGGAGAACCCGATCAAGGAAGACTCCAGGAAATCTTTTTTCCACCATAGTTTTGAACTGGTCGGCACCAGGGCTCCGTTCACTTTTACCGCATAAGCGCTGGCGGTTTTTGCAGGCCTGTCACTTACGAACATGCTGTTATAGGCGAATACGGTCATGTCCATACCTTTGAAGAAGAAAAACGCATATACAAACAAGAATCCTGTGAACAACACGAAAGCCAGCCGTGAATGTGCATATAGTTTTTGTATAAAAAATTTCCGATTACGCATGAAGTATCTGCAATTAGCAAAAAGAATTTTAGCGGCAATATAATTTAATTTATTTTGCGAGGGACTATGTCGTCTTTCTTAACGCAAATACTAGCTGACCCAGACACTGGCGAATCGCTTGAGCCAATCAACTATGAATATTATCTTAATAATACTACCGGGGCAAAATTTCCGATAGTCAATGGCGTGGCCAATCTTTTGACGGGTTCACATGTTACACAGCAACAACCTGCTTTGCATGAAGCTGCCAATTCGCAATTTGATTACCGTGATCATTATGAAAAAGATGCCGTGTTGGTAGATTATTTCGAGGAAGATGAAGCATTGGTAACAAGGAATGAGCGCAACAGGAACCGCCAGGCAGTTATGAACGAAGTACCTGCGTCAGTAAAAACCATCCTCGACGTGGGTTGTGGTGGTGCTTGGGTGGCGGGGGAATTTGTTCCGAAGGGAGTGAATGTTATTTCAATGGATATTTCGTCTGTAAATCCCACAGGTGCAAAACAAAAATATCCACAGCAAAATCATGAAGCTATTATAGCAGATGCAATGCATCTTCCGTTTAAAAATGAGACCATTGATTGTATTATTGCTTCCGAAATTATAGAACATGTACCCAACCCCTCCCTCTTTATCAATAGCTTACTGAGTAAAGTAAAAACCGGAGGGGTATTGATATTGATGACTCCTTACAATGAAAAAATAAGATATCATTTATGTGTGCATTGCAACAGGCCCACACCTCAAAATGCACACCTGCATTCTTTCACGGAGTCATCTATCAGGACCTTTATTCCACGGTCTGTATACACCCGCACAGATGCAATCTGCAATAATTACTTTCTTAAATTACGACTATATAATTTATTGTCTTTTTTGCCATACGGTGCCTGGAAACTGGTTGATAATTTTGCCAACAGCATTGCCAGGAAACCACTCCACCTGTTAACAGTGATCACAAAAAATGGCTAACCAGGAGCTACAGCAACAGCACCGTCGTTTACAAATCAGTAAAAAGTTACCGATGGTATTTGCAGGAAAAGTGGTGCCTGTAATTTGCCTGCTCATCATCACTGTAATTTACTCCCGCAAGCTGGGCTACGAGGACTATGGTAAATACCAGGCTTTGTGGGTGCTCATCAGCCTCTGCGGAACCTTGCTTTTATTTGGCCTTCCATCTATTCTACTTTCTTCCCCCGGCGGTGGGTTTATGCCATGGATAAAAAAACAACGCAAACAGCTAGGGTTAACATACGCCAGCTTACTGGTGCTGAGTTTGGCGATCTGTTGGTTGGGTGCTGATGCTTACACCCTGCAGGAGAAAATACTATTGTGTGTCCTCCTGCTTTTGCAAAGTATTTCTATTGTGATGGATACAAGACTTATTAAACTTGATCTGCTGAAACCCTATATCCTTATCAACATTGGTTATGCTGCCTGTTTTTTGGCACTTCATTTATATGTACTGCAAGGCCCCTTTTCTCTATATAACCTCATGCTAATGCTGGCGGGCTTATTATGTATTAAACTATTGGTGAGTATGTTGGTCAAGGCGCCCGGTCAACCTGGTATAGCATCCACCACAACGCTTTCTGTAAGCCACTGGTTGTACACGGGGTTAAATGAGGTTAGCGGCATTATCGGGAGATGGCTTGATAAGATTGTACTAATTTATTTGCTTACTGCTTCTGAATTTGCCATCTATTTTAACGGCTCTTTTGAGATACCATTGTTTGCAGTATTGGTAAGTGCGATGGAAAATGTTATGCTGGCAAACATCTCCCGGCACATAGAAGATAAAAAAAATGCACTGAGTGTGTTTAGAGAAAGTTTTAAGATCTTATCATTGATCGCTTTCCCTGTTTTTTGTTTTTTCCTTTTTGCACATAAAGAATTTTACGGAATCATCTTCCAGCATAAATATGATGCATCTATAGCGGTGTTCGTGGTAAGCCTGTTTTTGATCCCGTTACGTATTACACACTACGGGGTAATACTGATGTGTTATGGAAAAGGCAAGCAACTGCTCATCGGTTCTATAGCCGATATTCTGCTGGCGCTCCTGCTGATGCTGGTTTTGTATCCTTTTTTCGGAACCCTCGGGGTGATGCTGGCACTTGTGATTTCCACCTACCTCCAGGTGATTTATTATTTGATAGCTTCCTCCAGCATATTAAACGTAAAAGCACATCAACTGGTGCCTTTCAGATACC
>CBFGLL010000096.1:0-8115 GCA_965649585.1 uncultured Chitinophagaceae bacterium
TAACCTTGCGGGCGTTACGCCTGCAGTACCGGGCTGGGCAACTTTACCAATGCCCGGAGTACAACCATTACTCGTAGACGAAAATGGCGCTGAGGTCACCGAAAAGGATGGACAGGGTTATTTGAAAGGAAACCTCTGCATCAAAACTCCATGGCCGGGCATACTCCGCACCACCTGGGGCGATCATGAACGCTGCAGAACAAATTATTTTGCCACCTACGATCATTTGTATTTCACCGGCGATGGTGCACTAAAAGATGAAAATGGTTTTTACCGCATCACCGGAAGGGTAGACGATGTATTAAATGTGAGCGGCCACCGTATCGGCACTGCGGAAGTAGAAAACGCCATCAATATGCACTCCGGGGTAATTGAAAGTGCCGTGGTGGGATATCCGCATGATATCAAGGGACAAGGCATTTATGCTTATGTAATTTTTGAAGGCCGGCATTTCGACAACGACCTTACGGCAAAAGATATTCTGCAAACAGTAACCCGCATTATCGGGCCAATTGCAAAACCAGATAAAATTCAATTTGTAAAAGGCCTTCCCAAAACCAGGAGCGGCAAGATCATGCGCCGCATCCTCCGCAAGATCGCCGAAGGCGAAACCGAAAACCTGGGCGATACTTCAACCCTGCTGGATCCTGATGTAGTGAATGATATAAAAGCAAACAGGATTTAAAAATAGTTATACTTTTTTGGAACCACAGAGATCCACAGAGGAAGAGCACAGAGCACACGGAGAGTTTGTATAAAACGAATTTCTTTTGCTCACTCGGGCATGAACTCATTTAAAGCAAGTTTGTAGTTTCACTATTTTTTCAGCATTTGAGGTAAACAAAGCTCCCCTCTGTGGGCTCTGTGTGCATTTTTTCTCTGCGTTCTCTGTGGTAAAAAAAACTGTAATATCAAAACACAACAATAGTTCTTTTACACTTAATCTGTTTTAGCTGATTCCAGCTTGAAATCATGGAAAGGAAGTTTCACTATTTTTTTCGGCATTTGACGTAAACAAAGCTCCTCTCTGTGGGCTCTGTGTGCATTTTCCCCTGCGTTCTTTGTGGTAAAAAAAATACTGAGGTAAAAAAACTGCCACCAAAAATTTGGTGGCAGTTTAATATATAAGCATTGTAACTATTAATACCCAAACAATTCTTCCAAACTAAGTTTTTGAAATTCACCTAACTTCTCCAGGTCTTCTTTTTTCAATTTAGCTTCTGAAGCCACGATGGCATACGTGAAGGGTTTGCTACTGAGGTTAGCACTATGAAAAGCCTTCAGGTCAGCAAAACCGATGTTGTCAATAGCCGCATATTTCTGAATACGCAGGTCTTGTTTCAAACCCTTTTGTTCTGCTTCTAAAAAGTTCATAATGATACCATCCTGAGTTATGCGTTGTGTTTCGATATCTTTTTTCAAACTGATCTTTGCAAAATCAAGATTTGATTTTATCTCCGGCAGGTCCGTCAACAGCTCATTCATCGCAACCGTCGCTTCTTTAAATTTATCAGCCTGGCTACCAACATAAGCCAAAGTATAAAACGGATCTTCTTTTTTCTCAGGAGTGATCACAAAAGCAAAAGTAGAATAAGCCAATGCCTTCGATTCACGAATAGTTTGGAAAACCAATGCACCCATACCGGCACCGAAATAGTTATTGAATACATCCGTAACTGTTGTTTTAGCCGGATCGTATTGTGCATTATTCCTGATCCACCTGGTTTCTGCCTGTACCATATTATAGTCAGCAAACAATACTTTATTTGTAGTATTCTGTACCGGTACAAAATTGGTTTTAGCAGGTGCTGCCGTAAAGCTGGCAGGTATCTTATGCAAAGGAGCCAATGTGCTGGTCAAGCTTGCCAGTGACTGCGGCCCATAATACAATACCTGGTGACTATATTTATTGAGGTTATGCAACCTGTCAACAAGTTCCTGCGCTGTTACATTTTTCAACTCCTCATCGCTCATTACATAGTTAGAAGGATTTTTTGCACCAAACCTGGCATAGCTCGAAAGCGCATTCATAATAGCTCCCTTATTTGCTTTTGCATCAGCCCTGCTCTTCATCAAACGGGCCTTCATGGAAGCCAGTGCTTTTTCATCAGGTTTACTGTTGGCCAGCAAGTCTTCAAATAAAGCAACCGCCTTGGTAAAGTTTTCCTGTAAGCCTTCAATCATCACCGTAGTGTATTCGTTACCGGCAGAAATATTGAAGCTGCAGGCAATTTTGTAAAACTCTTTGGTAATATCTTCTGCTGATTTTTTATCAGTACCCAGGAAAGAAAGGTACTGGGCTGCCAGTCCCATTTTCTTATCGTTCCAGTTGCCCAGGTCGTAGCGATAACGCAACCTGAAAATACTATTGTCCTTATTTTGTACATACAATACACGTGCAGGCCCAAGTTTTCCTTTTTGCAGGTCTTTGTTATAATCTACCCACACCGGCTTGATAGTAGTAGCAGGCATATTGTTGATCATCTTCACAAATTCCGATTGCTTGCTGCTGTTGGTTTCCACTGGCGTAATAGCAGGCTTCTCCACTTTTACAATGTTTTTGTCTTCGCCTTTTCTTTTGAAAACAACTACGTAGTTGTCCTGTAAATATTTATTGGCAAATGTTACGATCTCGGCTTTTGTAACTTTCGACAAACGATCTACATAAGCCACCTGGTCTCTCCAGTCTTCTTCACTGGTAAAGGCACTGTACAAACTTCCCGCTCTTGACTGGTATCCTTCGCTGGCAAGAATGGTATTCTTCTTCATATTGTTGATGATAGATTCTATCAGGTCATCATCAAAATTTCCTTTTTTCAAATTTTCAATTTCCCCTATCATCAGCGCTCTTACTTCTTCCAGGCTCTGGCCTTGTGTAGCATTACCGCTCATGTACAATACACCATAGTCGATCAATGTGAATGCAGAAGCACCGGCCCTCAATAATTTTTGTTTTTTCACCAGGTTCAAGTCCATCAGGCCTGCTTTACCGTTGGTAAGTATTTGCCCCACTAAATCAGCCAGCAATACATCTTTTGATTTATTGCCCGGCAGGCGATAACCGATGGTTACACTTTCTGCATCCGGCCCTATTACTTCGGCAGTGATAGGTGCTGTGATAGGCGTTTCCGGCGTGAAAGTGTATTTAGGCACAGGTTTGTTTTGCATATAACCAAATGCCTTATCAATTTTACCGATCACCTGGTCGGGATCAAAATCACCACTCCACACAATAGCCATATTGTTGGGCACATAATAGGTGTTGAAGTATTTCCTGATCTCCACCAGGGAAGGATTTTTTAAATGCTCAATGGTACCGATCGTAGTTTGTGTACCGTATGTATGATTTTTGAAAAGTTCAGAAAACAATTTTTCATTCACTTTACGGCCATCGGTATCCAAGCCACGATTTTTTTCTTCGTACACCGCTTCCAGTTCTGTATGAAAAATGCGGAGGATGGGGTTGCGGAAACGTTCTGCTTCTACTGCCAGAAATTTATCGATAGAAGTTGACGGAATATCAGCGTAATACACTGTTTCTTCAAATGAAGTGTGAGCATTGATACCTTGCGCACCCATTGCACTCAGCATTTTGTCGTATTCGTTGGCAATAGAATATTTACTCGCTACACCACTGATAGAGTCAATGCGGTGGTAGATTTCTTTTCTTTTTTCAGGATCGGTGGTTTTGTTGTACTCTTCGTACAAGGCATCAATCTTATCCAGCTCTGGTTTTTCTTTCGCCCAATCCAGTGTACCGTATTTATCGGATCCTTTAAACACCATATGCTCCAGGTAGTGGGCAAGACCGGTATTGGTAGAAGGGTCGGTTTTGCTACCTGCTTTTACCGTGATGTAAGATTGGATACGTGGATCCTTGTTGGTTGGGCTAAGTATTACCGTTAGCCCGTTTTTCAAAGTGTAAAACCTGGTCTTCATGGGATCATTGGTAACATACTTATACGTATATCCCGCTGCGCTGGCTTCTTTCCATTCAAATTTAGAGGGCTGGGCAACCGCTGTAGCTGTTGTGAGGCTAAGCGCCACCAATCCCATCTTTCCGAATAATTGCATGTTATTTCAATTTTTAATTAAGGGCTGTAAAAATAGCTATAATCAGGAGCACCTGCTTACCGTTTATACTTTGATTAGCTTTAATTTTGGACTTTCCACGGGCAATGAAAAAAACGCTTTCAAGGATATCAAAATGGCTGCTGGTCATTTTTGTACTGCTAAATATTATTGTGATTTGCCATGCATATAAGTTCACCCATTTTTATGAGCACGGCACAGAAGGCATTTTGCCCAAAAATCAGCAAAGCGGCTGGTATAAAACCCGGGAACTACTCCTTGGTTTTACTGCCGAAAAGCAGCAGAACCAGCAGGCGGACACTATTTTCAAAACCCTTAGTTTCAGCACGGCCAACAACCTGAAGCTTGAGGCCTGGGAAATGAATGTTACCAATCCAAGGGGAACCGTTGCCTTGTTTCATGGGCATGGTAGTAAAAAATCTTCCCTGCTCTCCGAAGCCGCTGTTTTCAGGAAACTTGGCTTCAACACTATTCTGTTGGATTTTCGGGCTCATGGTTCCAGCGGAGGAAACAATTGTACCATCGGTTACAAAGAAGCCGAAGATGTAAAATTGGTTTACGATCATATCAAAGCTTCCGGCGAAAAAAATATTGTTTTGTATGGCGTGTCCCTTGGTGCCGCCACCATTACCAGGGCGGTCCATGAATATGGAATCCAACCCAACAAACTGATCCTCGATATGCCTTTTGCCAGCCTCGCTGATGCGGTAACCGGTCGCCTTAAAATAATGGGTATACCCCCGCAGCCATTGGGGGCCCTGCTTGGTTTCTGGGGCGGAACAATGAATGGTTTCTGGGCATTTAATCACAATCCCTACCAATATGCCAGGCGCATAAAATGCCCGGTGCTATTGCAGAGAGGCAACAAAGACCTGCGGGTAACACAGGCAGAAACGGAATTGATTTATAAAAATATTCCTGGCCGGAAAAGAATGGTTATCTACGCTGATGCCGGGCATGAATCATTGTGTAACAAAGAAAATTCAAAATGGGTGGCAGAAGTAGCCGCTTTTCTTCAATAATGCATCCACAAGATATTTCCATTCTTCATTATGATTACGAACTGCCGGATCACCGCATTGCCCTGCACCCCCTGCAACAAAGAGATAGTTCCAAATTATTAGTGTATAAAGAAGGAAAAATTTCAGAAACCATTTTTTCGGAGATCGATCAGCTATTACCTGCCAATAGTTTATTAGTGATCAACAATACCCGTGTGATCAATGCAAGAATTCGGTTCAGGAAAGCAAGCGGTTCCACCATCGAGATATTTTGCCTTGAACCTATGGGAGCCATCAAAGAATATGCAACCGTAATGAGTGGCACAGGGAGATCCACCTGGAAATGCCTGGTAGGAGGTGCGGCCAAATGGAAAGAAGAGTTTCTGGTAAAGCAGCTTGATCTAAATGGGGCGATCGTGGAGCTCAAAGCAAAAATGCTGGAAAAGTTATCCGACGCCTACCTGGTAGAATTAAGCTGGACACCTTCTCAATTTTCTTTCGCAAGCATTATTGAAGCGGCAGGCGATGTACCGCTGCCACCATATATCAAAAGAACTACAGACGAAGAAGATGTAAGCAGGTACCAGACTGTTTTTGCCAAGGAAGAAGGTTCTGTTGCAGCACCCACCGCCGGTTTACATTTTACAGAAGCTATTTTCGAAAAGCTGAAACAAAAAAATATTCAACAGGCACAACTCACATTACATGTTGGTGCAGGCACCTTCAAGCCGGTAAAAGCTTCCAGCATGAAAGATCATGAAATGCATGCGGAATACATAGAAGTAAGTGCCAATACCATCGAAAAAATAAAAGACAAGCTCGGTCATATCATAGCGGTAGGTACCACAAGCTGTCGCACTCTTGAAAGCCTGTATTGGTTGGGTGTGAAAGCTTTTTTACATCCTGACGAAAAAAACTTATCCATTTTGCAATGGGATGTATACAACGAACCGCTTGCTACTGCTTCGCTTTCGGCAAAGCAGGCACTTGACTCCTTACTTACCTGGCTGAAAAAAAACAATCAAACACAGGTATTCACGCAAACCCAATTGATGATTGCACCGGGTTACCAGTTCAGGTTAGTCAACATACTCATCACAAATTTCCACCAGCCACAATCTACCTTGTTATTGCTCGTAGCTGCAGCCATCGGTGATGATTGGAAAAAGATGTACGCTTATGCCATGGAAAATGATTTTAGATTTTTGAGTTATGGAGATGCAAATTTGTTATGGGTGCAGGAATGAAGCACGCTGGAAGTGATTAAACCGCCCATACACTTTATCATAGCTGTTGGTGACTTCAATTAAGGGAAGCCATCGAAAGCATGTAAATATGCAAAAGGAAATTGAATATGCGCTAAATTAGCAAAGCTGGACTTTATTTATTGTTACAAACCAGTACTTACAAGTGTTTGTAATGTACCGGAATAAAATGTTTAGCCAAGCCGACGGGATAGAAAGAAGTTGTAGTTTACATTCTACCACACTGGAGCCGTAGCAGCCTGCACTCACACCCGTGTCTCATACTGAATTCACTTTACAGGTGTACGGAACAAATCTGTAAATTGATCAAGCATGAAAATTACTCCAAAACGAAAGTCTACCAGTAAGTATGACAATCAATTGAAGATCGCTATTGCCAGAGAATATTTGAGTAGCGATTTAGGCTATAGAGGCTTGGGTAAAAAATATGGTATACCCTCAGCTACTATTCAGGATTTTATAAAATGGTACAGGCAGAAGTACCCTGATCGATTGAATGACGAAGATCAGCCTGCTCAATTTTTGGATACCACCAACCAAGATCTGCTGGGAGCTGAGTTAAAGATTACTGCTTTACAAATGCTCATTGAGAATGCTAGTAAGGAGCTAGGGATCGATCTTGTAAAAAAGTTTGGTACCAAACAGTCAGGCAAATGAAAGAGTTGTACCCATCAATTGGGATAGAGAGGTTGTGCAGGCTGTTTGGTAAAACCCGACAAGCATTTTATGATCATAGCTGGCGACAAGGCAATGATCAATTACAGGAAGCCCTGGTGGTTGACCTGGTTAAAAACATCAGACTTAGCTTACCTAAGGTGGGGGGATTGAAGTTATTGTTTTTGTTACAAGATGACTTCAATGCACACAACATCAGCATTGGCCGGGATAGCTTCTTCACCTTGCTTAAAAAATATGGTTTGTTGGTAAAAAGAAAAAGGCGTTATGCCATAACCACTGATTCAAATCATCTTTTTAAAAAATGGAATGACCTGGTAAAAGGGTTGAAATTAACAGCCCCTGAGCAGTTATGGGTAAGCGATATCACGTATCTGCGAACAAGTAATGGGTTTGCCTATCTTTCACTTATTACCGATGCTTATTCGAGGAAAATTGTTGGTCACCACTTAAGCCAACATCTTAGAGCCCAGGGTTGCTTGATAGCGCTTAATAAAGCCATTAAAACCCGAAAAGCCAATGGGCCGCTGATACACCATTCTGACCGAGGAATACAGTACTGCTGCGACCCATATGTGTCATTGCTTCAGCAAAACCGAATCAGCATTAGCATGACGCAAAGTAGCAGTCCGTATGACAATGCATTAGCAGAAAGAGTGAATGGCATACTCAAAACGGAACTTGGCCTGGATGGAACCTTTAAAAGCTATACAGAAGCTGCAGGATCCGTCCACAAGGCAATAGATGCTTACAACCGACTGCGACCCCACATGAGCATCGGAAACCTAACACCGGACAGGGCACACGTAACCAAAGAAAACCTGGTAAAAAAATGGAAAAAGAAAAAACACTGTAAAGCTGAATCCGTAATATTGTAAACACCTGTAAAGCTGGTTCAGTACAAAAACAAAAAACTGTAAAGCCAGTTCAGTATTAAACCCCGAACCTGTAAAGTTTTTTCAGTACAAGACACGTACCAAAACGCACTTTACTCCGTATCCCACCCGTAGTGAACCCTGGGTTACTCCGTATCTCAGCCAAGGCTACCCCGTAATAACTCCGTACCAAAACCGTACCCCGGT
>CBFGLL010000097.1:0-7988 GCA_965649585.1 uncultured Chitinophagaceae bacterium
CGCTTAATTGGTGAATCTTTAAAAATGATTTTAAATTTTTCTTCAGTAAGTTCTTCCCAGTCATCTTTTGAGAATGCTAATACAGCAGGAAAAGGGGTGAAAGCCGCCTCTTTGCTGGGTGAACTAAAACGATTCCATGGGCACACGTCCTGGCAGGTATCGCAACCAAACATCCAGTTGTCAAATTGCCCTTTCATTTTTTCGGGTATCAGTGCATCTTTTAGTTCAATCGTAAAATAAGAAATACATTTACTCCCATCTATTACTTTGCCCGGCAAAATTGCCTCTGTAGGGCAGCTATCAATACATCTTGTGCAACTCCCACAATAATCTTTTGCATAGGGCGCATCAGCAGTTAAATCGAGATCGGTGATGAGTGTGGCAATAAAATAAAAGGAGCCTTTTTGTTTATTGATCAGGTTGCCGTTCTTCCCGATCCAACCTACGCCTGATTTTTGCGCCCAGGCCCTTTCAAGTACAGGTGCGCTATCCACAAAACCACGGCCGGCAATTTCTCCAATTTCACTGCGCAGGGTTTGTAAAAAGGAATTTAGTTTTTCCCTGATTACTTCGTGATAGTCTTTGCCATAGGCGTATTTGGAAACTTTATAAGTTGATGGCTGTTGTTGCTGCTCGGGGTAATAGTTCAGCAATAGGGTGATCACCGATTTAGCCCCGGGAACCAGCTTTTGCGGATCTACCCTTAGGTCAAAATGATTTTGCATGTAAAGCATATTACCATGCATGCCTTTATTGAGCCAGTTTTCCAGGCGACGGGCATCCTCATCCAGGTAAACTGCTTTTGCAATTCCGCAAAAATCAAAACCCAGTTGCTGCGCTGTTTGTTTTACTAAGAAACTATGTTTATCTGCTATCAAATCGCCTAAAATTACAAAACACCTGATAGAATAGCAGGCGAAAACGAAAACACCTGCAATGCAGGCAGTTTAATTCAAATAAATATGACAGTATTTCTTAATTGTTGGTTTGGATTTTGATTTGATGCATAGTAATCCAAACACAACCTTTACATATGAATTTGAGCAATTACACCATAAAAGCAGCTGAAGTAATTCAACAGGCACAACAGCTTGCTTTTAATAATAAGAACCCTAATATAGAAACAGAACACATTCTGCAGGCATTGCTTTCAATGGAAGATTCGCCGGTGGAGTACCTGTTAAAAAAGAACAACGTTACTATTAACCTGGTAGAGAACAAACTGGAAGAATTAGTAAAAAAACTTCCCGTGACCTCTGGCGAACCTGCACAAATGGTAAGTCGTGATGCTAATAGCGTGTTGCTGCGGGCCGGTTCTTCTTTAAAAACTTTTGGCGATGAATTTATTACCCCCGAGCATTTGCTGCTTGCAATAGTACAGGGCAGCGATGCGGCGGGAAAATTACTGAAAGATGCAGGCCTTACGGAAAAAGGTTTGATCACTGCCGTTAAAGACCTGCGCAAAGGTGAAACCGTTTCTTCACAAACACAGGAAACGCAGTTCAATGCCTTAAATAAATATGCAAAGAACCTGAACGAGATGGCCCGCCAGGGCAAACTGGATCCTGTAATTGGCAGGGATGAAGAAATAAGAAGAACGCTTCATATCCTCAGCCGCAGAACAAAAAATAACCCGATTCTTGTGGGCGAACCCGGTGTGGGTAAAACAGCGATTGCAGAAGGACTTGCCATGCGTGTGGTAAATGGTGATGTGCCGGAAAACCTGAAATCGAAAATCATTTATGCATTGGACATGGGCCAGTTGATAGCCGGCGCAAAATACAAGGGCGAGTTTGAAGAAAGACTGAAGGGAGTGGTAAAAGAAGTAACATCAGCCGACGGTGAAATTATTTTATTCATAGATGAAATTCATACACTCGTAGGTGCGGGTGGTGGTGATGGTGCCATGGATGCAGCTAACATTTTAAAACCTGCACTTGCAAGAGGAGAGCTTAGAGCTGTGGGTGCCACCACTTTGAGCGAATACCAGAAATATTTTGAGAAAGATAAAGCATTGGAAAGGAGGTTTCAGAAAGTAACTATTGATGAACCTTCGGTAGAAGATGCTATTTCAATTCTTCGTGGTTTAAAAGATCGCTACGAAACCTACCACCACGTGCGGATAAAAGATGAAGCCATTATTGCTGCGGTGGAGTTATCGCACCGTTATATCAGCGATCGTTTTTTACCCGATAAAGCCATTGATCTTATTGATGAGAGCGCTGCCAAACTCAGGCTGGAGATGAACAGTATGCCTGAAGAACTCGATATCCTGGAAAGACAGATCCGCCAGTTGGAGATTGAAAGAGAAGCCATCAAAAGAGAAAATGATGAACCAAAACTGAAACAGCTCAATACAGAGATCGCAAATCTTGCCGTGGAAAGAGACACTTACATGAGCAAGTGGAAAGATGAAAAGGAACTGGTGGAAAAAATTCAGAATGGCAAAGCCGCTATTGAGCAATTAAAACTGGAAGCCGAGCAGGCCGAACGAAATGGTGATTACGGAAAAGTAGCAGAGATACGATATGGTAAAATAAAAGAACAGGAAACCGAAATCCATACACTCACTCAGCAACTGGGTGAACTAAGTGAAAAACGCCTGCTGAAAGAAGAGGTGGATGCAGAAGATATTGCTGAAAGTGTGGCAAAATCAACAGGAATACCGGTTACAAAAATGCTGCAAAGCGAAAGAGATAAACTACTTCACCTGGAAGATGAGTTACATAAAAGAGTGGTAGGGCAGGATGAGGCCATTGAAGCGGTGAGTGATGCTATCAGAAGAAGTCGGGCGGGTTTGCAAGATGCAAAAAAACCAATCGGTTCATTCATTTTCCTGGGTACAACCGGCGTGGGTAAAACGGAATTAGCAAAAGCATTGGCCGAATACCTTTTTGACGATGATAGCATGATGACTCGTATCGATATGAGTGAATACCAGGAAAAACATTCTGTAAGCAGGTTGGTGGGTGCACCTCCAGGTTATGTGGGTTATGATGAAGGCGGACAGTTAACAGAAGCGGTGAGAAGAAAACCATATTCAGTGGTGTTGCTCGATGAAATTGAAAAAGCACACCCGGATGTGTACAATGTGTTGTTGCAGGTGTTGGACGACGGTCGTCTTACAGACAACAAAGGTAGGGTGGTGAATTTCAAAAACACCATCATCATTATGACGAGCAATATGGGAAGTGCGGTGATACAGGAAAACTTTGATAACGTAACTGAAGAGAACAAAGAAGAAGTGGTGGAGAAAACCAAAACGGAAGTGATCAATCTCCTGAGGCAAACTATCCGGCCGGAATTTTTGAACCGGATTGATGAGATCATTATGTTCCAGCCCTTATTGAAAAGCGAGATCAGGGGGATCATTAAGATCCAGCTGGATGCTCTTCATTCACTGGTTGCTAAAAACGGCATCGATCTTCGTTTCAGCGATTACGCCATCGACTTCTTAGCAGAGAATGGATACGATCCGCAATTTGGAGCAAGGCCGCTAAAAAGGCTCATACAAAAGGAGATTGTGAACCAATTGAGTAAGCGAATACTAGCTGGCGATGTGGATAAAACGGTGCCGGTTTTGGTGGATGTTTTTGACGGGGTAGTGGTGTTTCGAAATGAACCTGTAACAGCGGAGTAATAATTGTTAAACGGTTTTAACATTCTTTTAAACCACTGAAAAACAGCCATTTAATTGTCGTTATGTGGAAAATATTATGACCGAGTTTACTCGGAATAGAAAAAACCCTATCTTCAACCGATTCCGAACCCTTTCCAGGAAAATTTGTAATCAACACCGGGTGTATCAAAAAATACACTCAAATAATAAAAAGGAGTTTATATATGGCATTTAAAAAAGATGTGGTTGAAATTATAGAACCAAAAGATGTATTTGTAGGGAATCCGAAAGCCGAAGTTACACTTGAAGAGTTCGGCGAATATGAAAGCGAAGTTTGTGCGAAAGCAAATGAGATAGTAAAGAAATTATTGGTTGATTATGATGGGCAGATCCGTTTTAATTTCCGTCATTTTCCATTAACCCGTATTCACCAGCGTAGCCTTAAAGCCGGCGAAGCAGCAGTGGCTACAGCACAGGAAGGCAAGTTTTGGGAGATGCACAATATTTTGTTTGCCAACAGGAAAAACCTGGGAACTACCAGCCTGAAACTTTACAGCAGGGAAGCAGGCGTGAGCAACAAACGTTTTTTAGACGATTTGGTGAACGCTACATACGGCTGGCAGGTACAGGGCGATTTGAAAGAAGGTCTTAACCGTGGTGTAAAAGATGTTCCAACATTCTTCGTGAATGGCGAGCGGGTTGCAAAGCCAACTTACGATGAGTTGAGCAAGGCAATTGAAACAGCTTTAAAAAAGGCAAAGAAAAAAACAAAAGCACCTGCAAAGCAGAGAGCTTAAAAAGATAGCCCCCGATGATTCGGGGGTTTTTTATTGTTATGAATTTTTGTAAACTAATTTTGTTGCACAAGTTTATTACATGAAAATTTGTTTCACCGCCAAACTGGAAAAATTCGGGGCCAACGCTGATAAAACCGGCTGGACTTACTTCATCATTTCTCAAACAATTTCAAACAAACTCAAGCCCGGTGTGCGAAATGGTTTCAGGGTAAAGGGGAAACTCGACAACTACGAAATTAACCAGGTGAGTTTATTGCCGGTAAAAGGTGGAAAATACATGATGCCATTCAATGCAGCCATGCGTAAAGTCACTGGGAAGAAGGTCGGTGATACCATACAGGTTGAAATTGAACCAGATGATTCAGAAAAAAAATTGTCACAGGATTTTTTGCTTTGCCTGGCGGATGATCCTGAAGCGCAACTATATTTTGACAGTCTCCCCAAATCACACCAGCATTATTATTCTAAGTGGATAGAAGATGCAAAAACAGAACCAACCAAAACCAGGAGGATTGCTATTGTGGTGAACGGCCTTGCCCGCCATATGGATTACGGTGCGATGCTGAAAGAACAGAGAGATCAAAAACTTACTCGGTAACTTCCACTATATATTCTGCTATCACTTCATCATTCAACAAAACCTTTACGGGAAATTCGTCGGCAGTTTTAAACTGGTAACTAAAAGCCAATGCAGCTCCCACGGTTGTAAAATTCATTGGCTCCGGCTTCTGCATTTTTTTTGCATCGCCAATTAACAACGACACTTTTTCAATAGCAGGATTCCCGTTAACAGGAATGCTGAAACTCACTTTGTTTTTCATTTTGGTTTTTACATAGCCTGTGGCCGGGTTTAGTTTTCTTACACCGTATTTATATGCTGCAGACGATAAAACAGGTAATGCATAAAAGTCTTTAATGCTTTTTGGTCCGCCACCAAGTTGCCATGCAGCGTTGTCTGGATAATGATCCTGGTTAAACAAGGTCTTATCAGCAAAAAAATATTCCGAGGTAAAATTTTTGGTGAAGCTGGCCATTTTTTTATCGAGGGTTCCGCTGGCACGTGCCACATCCAGCACATACCAGGTATCGGGACTTTGCCCCAGCTGCACCACATTCCATGAATGGTTCGCTTCATCTGCAGGCTCACCCAAATCATCAAGACTATTTTTTACATAACCGTCTACCACCAGGCAGCGGATATTTAACTGGCTGGCCATTTCCTGGTATAATTTTGCGAAGCCGAGCGGAGTAGCTTTTCTTAATTTAATTACATCTTCTGGTAAAGACTTTCTTTGATCGCCACCCCTTGTTGCTTTTGGATCGATAGCAATATTATTGGCAATCCAGTAAAAAATGGCCCTGGCTCTTTCTTCATTATCATTGGAAGCGTTACCAAGGCGTTTTGCAATTTGAGCTACATTAAGGCTGTCCATGCTTCCCATCCCCTGCACAAACTTGTCTGTTGTTGAATAATTTGAAGCCTGCGCTATCACATTGCCGGCAGTTATCGAAAGGATAAGGGAAAAAATAAAATTCTTCATGGCCTAAAAATAGCAAGTTCTTTTGTTAAGGATTTAAAAAAAGAAAGCCCCGTTATCCGGGGCCTCTGGTTTTCTATTCCAGTTTAAGTGAAATACTATCTTAAAAATAATAATTCCCTGTACTTTGGTAAAGGCCAGTAATTATCGTCTACCATCAGTTCCAGTTTGTCCACATGGTAGCGAATGGTATCAAAATATTTTCCTTTTACCCCATCGCAATAAACAATTGCTTTGTCTCTTACATCAGTTATATTATTAGCAGCTTTCCGTGCTTCTATCATATTCTCCACGTTATCGCTGATGGTATTGATGTGTTCGCTCAGTTTTTCCAGGATCTGTTTTTGGTTGGCATATGCTTTTTCTGGTAAACCCGCTTCCTTTAATCCCAGGATATTTTTAATTAGGGAATTCTGGTATCTGATAGCAGCAGGCAACACGTGTGTGCTCGCCAGGTCGCCCATCACCCTTGCTTCTATCTGTACTTTTTTGATGTAATCTTCCAGCATAATATCATGTCTTGCTTCCAGTTCTGCATGGGTGAAAATACCATTGGCTTCAAACAAGGTTTTAGCTTTTTTTGTTACAAATGCATCCAATGCTTCAGGAGTGGTTTTTACATTGGCCAATCCTCTTTTTTTAGCTTCTTTTTCCCAGGCTTCGCTGTAACCATCTCCTTCAAACAAGGAGGCTTTACTGGCAACAATATATTTTTGAATTACGTGCATCAGGGCAATCTCTTTCTTTTCACCCTTTTCTATCAGCCCATCCACTTCCTGCTTGAATTCAGTGAGGGTTTGTGCCATAATGCTGTTTAAGGTCATCATTGGTGTAGCACAATTGGCTGCTGAACCCACAGCACGAAACTCAAATTTGTTTCCTGTAAATGCAAAAGGCGATGTGCGGTTACGGTCTGTATTATCCAGCATTAATTCTGGTATGCTCCTGTGGATGTCTAATTTTAGAATGGCTTCATCCTGTTCATCAAATTTTCCGCCCACTCTTTTTTCAACTTCATCCAGCACTTTGGTAAGGTATTCCCCGATGAAAATGGATATGATGGCAGGAGGCGCTTCATTTGCACCGAGCCTGTGATCGTTGCCTGCACTTGCAATGGTGGCACGCATCAGGTCGGCATAGTCATGCACGGCTTTAATAGCATTCACAAAAAACGTGAGGAACATGAGGTTGGTCTTTGGTGTTTTACCGGGAGCTAAAAGATTTACTCCTGTATCGGTGCTCATGCTCCAGTTGTTGTGTTTACCACTTCCGTTGATGCCTGCAAATGGTTTTTCATGCAGCAGCACCACCAGGTTGTGGCGTTTGGCAACACGGGTCATCACATCCATTAATAAAGTGTTATGATCGACCGCAAGGTTGGCTTCTTCAAAAATAGGAGCACACTCAAACTGTGCAGGTGCCACTTCATTATGCCGGGTGCGTAAGGGTATGCCCAGTTTATAACTTTCCTGTTCAAAATCACGCATAAAAGCATATACCCGCTCCGGTATCGCACCAAAATAATGATCTTCTAATTGTTGTCCTTTGGCAGGGGCGTGGCCAAACACGGTCCTTCCTGTAAGCGTAAGGTCGGGCCTTGCATGGGCGAGTCCTGCATCAATTACAAAATACTCCTGTTCCCAACCAAGGGTAGCCGTTACTTTAGTGATGTTCTTATCAAAATACTGGCACACGTCCACCGCCGCTTTATCAAGCGCTACCAATGCTTTGATCAAAGGTGTTTTGGTATCCAATGACTCACCCGTATAAGAAATAAAAATGGTAGGAATGCACAATGTTTTTCCTTCGCCTATTTCCATAATGAATGCCGGGGAAGAAGGATCCCATGCAGTATATCCCCTGGCTTCAAAAGTTGCCCTCAATCCACCATTGGGAAAACTGGATGCATCTGGTTCCTGCTGAATCAATGCGCCACCTTCAAATTCTTCAATGGGAGTACCATCGCCTTTTAATGTAAAAAAAGAATCATGTTTTTCAGCAGTTGATCCTGTAAGTGGCTGGAACCAGTGGGTG
>CBFGLL010000098.1:0-7880 GCA_965649585.1 uncultured Chitinophagaceae bacterium
AATGGTTATGCTCGGCCTATCAGCAACCACGTCGGTATCGTGGGGCTACTGCAGAAACGGGGAAATGTGTATATGTAAATACTTGTTTCAACTACTAAATATTAGAACGCAAATATAGGTATTCTACAAGAAATGAGGGAGGCCGTTTAATTAATATTTTGTTATCATGTGTGCCCAGGCCTTAGAAATAAGTATGCCTGAAGTGGGTGAGCCGCCCGTGGTGATTCATTAATTCTCAATCAAAAACCCGGCTAAGCCATCTGCGATCTTCCTGTCGTTGCTAAGGCGAGGCACTTTGTTTTGTCCACCAAGTTTTCCAATACTTTTCATGTAATCGGCAAAACCATTTTTTTGCACCGGCGATATTTTTAAACGATCTAAAATATGCCCACTGATAAGATCATCGTAGTACACATTTTTTTTGCGGAGATTCTGATCAATCTTTTCTGCAAGCAGGTTGATATCTGCTGGCATTTCTTCAAATTCTATAAACCATTCATGATAACTTTTACCTTCATGCTGGGCGATATATGGCGCTACTGTAAACTCACGGATATGAATCCCCTCGGGTTCCGTTGCTTTTAAAATAGCTGTTTCTACTTCTTCACCAATTACATGTTCGCCAAAAGCAGAAATATAATGTTTAATTCTTCCGCTCACAATAAGGCGGTAAGGATCTGTAGATACAAACTTTACGGTATCACCAATATTGTAACCCCACAGGCCTGCATTGCTGTTGATGATGAGGGCATAGTTTTCTCCAACTTCTACGTCTTTCAAACTCAACCTGCGGGCGCCTTCTTTTCCAAATTCGCTCACCGGGATAAATTCGAAGAAGATGCCGCTGTTGGTATTCAGTAACATGCCCTGCGCCTGCTGTGAATCCTGGAATGCAAAAAAACCTTCACTTGCCGGGAACAACTCAATGGTGTCCATTTTTTTTCCAATACTCTCCAGCAATTTAGCTTTATAAGGCTCGTAGTTTACACCACCCTGTACCATCACGCTGAAATTGGGAAACAGCTCCCCGATTTTTTTTCCACTGCGCTCCTGCAAACGATCGAAATACATTTGCATCCACGGTGGTATGCCGCTGATGAGTGTCATATTTTCGTTGATGGTTTCATCAACGATCTTATCAAGCTTCTCTTCCCAGTCTTCAATACAATTTGTTTCGTAAGATGGCAATTGGTTTGCCCGTAAATATTTGGGCACATGGTGATTAACAATGCCACTCAACCTGCCGGTCGGTACACCACCAATTCTTTCCAATATAGGCGAACCGCTGAGAAATATGAGTTTACCCTCTGCAAATGCATGGTTGCTCGTTTCGGACATATAATATAACAGAGCATTGCGGACCGTATTTATATGGTTGTGGATAGAATCTTTTGTTATTGGAATGTATTTTACGCCGCTGGTGGTACCGCTTGTTTTAGCAAAATAAATAGGAAGGCCCTTCCATAATACATTGTGTTTACCTTCTTTTATTTTTTCTATGTAAGGTTTAAATGCTTCGTAGTCCCTGATGGGTACCCGATGGACAAAATCTTCGTAGGTTTTGATGTTCCCAAAGTCATGATCCTTACCAAACTCGGTTTTTAAACCGGTTTTCACAAGCTGTTGCAGAATATTTTGCTGATCGGTCACGGCAGTGGCCATGCCTTTTTTTATTTGTTTGCTTATGTAGTTGGCAAAGGGCTTTGCCAACAAGGATTTTATTTTCATCCAATATTCTTTAGTGGCTCACGTATTGAGAACCGCAAAATTAAACAGAAAGTACAACTTAGTGTAGCTTAATATTTGGATGGAGCTGTTAAATGTGTTAACAAATTTTTTACGGGCAATCGCACTTAAAATCAGTGTCCAGGTCAATAACTGTAACTACCACCATTTTTCCATTTCCCTTTTGGGCAAATACTATGCGCACATGCTGACCATCCCTGGTAATGCCTTCAAGCGGATAAGACACCCCTTTTTCCGAAGCTTCAATCCTGCCGGTGTTAATGTCACCCTTTGCCAATACCTCTTTCACTTCGCTTTCGTCAATCTGCCTGCAGTCCATCCGGCAGCGGGCATGCCTACTGTATATCAGCTGTCGCACATTCCGGTCAAATGGAATGTCTTTCGATCTATTTTCAGTATTAGTACGAGGGTTTGGGGGAACGCCTCTTTGTTTCGTTTTTACCCAGTAAAAAAACAGTATTGCAGTTAGCAGCGCCAACAGCGGCAGGTACTTTTTGTTCATCCGGCAAAGATAACAGGCAACAACGTGAAACCGGTAGACAGCAGTTTGGGCGCCAGCCATTTTTACAGGGTTGTTAATTAACGCCTTAACCATGACCATGCATCGTTAGGTTTTAGATGTAACTGTTGCTCCTTTTTTTTACCTTTGCGCCCGCATGAACCGCACAGTAGCATTACACACATTGGGCTGCAAGCTTAACTTTTCTGAAACAACGGCCATTGGTCGTATGCTGGAAAACGATGGCTTTGAAAAACGTGATTTCGACGAAGTGGCCGACGTGTATGTTATCAATACCTGCTCCGTTACGGACAATGCAGATAAAGAATGCAGGCAATTGGTGCGGCGGATTCAACGAAAGGCCCCGGAAGCATTGGTAGTTATTACCGGCTGCTATGCGCAGCTCAAACCAAAAGAAATTTCAGAAATTCCCGGCGTAAACCTGGTATTGGGGGCTGCCGAAAAATTTAATATTGCCACCCACCTTAAAGAGATCGCAAAAAACGACGCTGCAAAAATCTGCAGTTGCGATATTGAAGATGTAAATGAGTTTACGGCCTCTCATTCTGTAAACGAAAGAACAAGGGTGTTTTTAAAAGTGCAGGACGGCTGCGACTATAACTGCAGTTTTTGCACCATCCCCATGGCAAGAGGAAAAAGCAGGAGCGATAGCATCAGCAATATTATCGAAAATGTAAAAGCAATTGCAGCAGGTGGGGCAAGGGAAATTGTACTCACCGGCATCAACCTGGGCGACTTTGGAAAAGGATTGCACGGTGGAAAAAAAAGAGAGGAAGATTTTTTTAGCCTGGTACAGGAACTGGATAACCTGGAGGGCATTGACCGTTATCGTATATCTTCTATTGAGCCCAACCTGCTGAGCAATGAGATCATTGAATTTGTGAGCAACAGCAACAAGTTCATGCCGCATTTCCATATTCCCCTGCAGAGTGGTAGCAACGAAATTCTCGGCGCCATGCGCAGAAGGTATAAGCGTGAACTATACGCAGAAAAGGTAGGCCTTATTAAAATGATGATGCCACATGCCTGCATTGGTGTGGATGTAATTGTTGGTTTCCCCGGCGAAACGGATGAACACTTTAAAGAAACCACCGAATTTTTACAGGCGCTGGATATCTCTTACCTGCACGTGTTCACTTATTCTGAAAGAGATAACACGCATGCACTCAGCATTCAACCCGTAGTGCCGATGGTTACAAGGCACCAGAGAAATAAGATTCTTCGTAATCTCAGCTATACCAAAATGCAGGCTTTCACGCAAAAGCATATCGGGCAAACCCGCAAAACACTTTTTGAAAGCACCAATAAAAATGGAATGATGGAAGGTTATACTGATAACTACATCAAAATAACAGCGCCTTTTAAAAAAGAATGGGAAAATGAAATAGTGGATTGGACGATCTAATTTCGTTTAACGTTTATCGTTTAAGGTTTAACGTGATGAACGTTCCCTCCGCCTACTCTTTTACCTCCAGTACTTCTTCATCTTTTAATTCAAGTTCTTCAATGTCCTCGGCTTTTATTTCATGAATTTTGTCGGCGGCACCTTTGTGATTAATGATTTTATACAATTGTAGCACGGCCGTGGCACAAAAAATCCCGCCGATGATCCAGTTCATGTAAGTGCCGCTGTTTTGTAATTTTTGTGCAATGAGCCTGCCACCAAGGATAAACAGCGTGTGGCCAAGCAAAGTGCCGAAACCGATACCGAAAATATAACTGTTGAATTGATTGTTGACCGGCTGTAAAATTTTTTTGGTGAACAGTACTGTACTCCATCCAAACCAAAAAGGGATCTGCACCGGGTTGATAGCACACATGGCCATGCCGAATAATGTGCGGTGAATATTATTTTGCAGCACTACGTTTTTTTCTTCACTCGGGTATAAGGCCGCAATGATACTTCCGGCAGCCAGGAAGACTACTATCGCCAATGTGATCCATTGCATCCAGCGCATCAGTTTTTCCTGGCGGCGCACCCAGTTAATTCCTACCAACGAAATGCGCACATAAATCATCTCTACCAGTATTACACCCGCACTAAACAGGTATGCCTGTTTAATGCCTTCTTCAATACTCAGTTGCATGCCCATAATATTGAGCGTGCCCATGGGAAGGGTTCCCAAAAAACTGATCATTAAACCCCAGAGAAAAACACGCATAAGCGGCGATACATTGAGTGCGGGAATCTTCATGTAGCAGGTTAGTCTATTTGTTTATCAATTTTTTTGAGATGAAGCATATGCTTTTTAGCTTTTATCCTGAATAGTAACCCTTTCCAGAATGGCCACGGTTTTATGCCGATGCTGCTGTTGTATTTACATATTTCGTACAACTTGTTCCAGTGGCGCAGAATTTCTTTTTGAGCATACCCAAGGCTATAACCGGAGTCGTAAATATGGTTAGGCTCCGCACCGCAGCCATTATACTCCAGTATTTTAAAATTTTTTCGTTGCTTCAGGTCTTCAATGCTGTTGCACAAAATATCATAACGACCATAAAAAAAGTCGTTGATGGAAAAACTGATCTCATCAAAAATGGAGAGCAACCTGTCATCAATTTCATCTTTCAGGTCAATAAAATGCGCTCCCCGATTGTGATTGGCAGCATGGCTCAGCATATACTTCTCCCCTTTGGCCAGCACCGTGTTCCACTTTTCTTTATGCCGGCTGTGCAGTTCGCCAATACGTTTGGCTGCTTTGTTATGCTGTTCAATCAACTGGGCCAGTGTGTGTATGCCATCCCCCTCCACCTGCATGGGGATCTTGTGCAGAAAGCCGGTAACCATTCCTTTTTTCTCCAACGGGTGCCGCATATAAAATACGCTTACTTCCATGGGGTAAGTCACCATTTGCTGTACAATATATTCTACCGGAATTTTCTGATGATATTTTTTTAACTCTTCATCATTATCAATCTTTCTAAAAAGTACACCTGCACAGCCTACTTCAGGTTTTACCACCAAAGGATAGTTCAATCCTTTTTCTGCTATACGGGCTTTCAACTCGCTAAAATCTGTGGAGGGCAACACGTTGAAACTTGTGGGATAAGATCCTTCCGGCAGCAGGTCGTACATTTCTTTTTTTGGCTCGCCATCAAGACCACCGAAAGTAAGTTTAGGATTACTGGGTGTAAAAAACCAGGCAGCACGCATACGCACTGCGTAAGAAAACCATATTGGCAGTATTGGCCAATACATCATTTTAAAAGGCCAGGCCTCCCAATTGGTAATTTTTTTTAATAAACTCGACAAGCAACAAAGATAGTTCGTTCAAAAATAAATTTCGAAGTCGCAAACAGCAATCACGATTTCTTACTTACTTTGTTGCTATAAGTAATTATTATGCATGTACCAACAATGGCGGAGTTGATGGCCAGTGGCGAACAGCCGGAAATATTATTTTGGGTTGGGTGCGCCGGCAGTTTCGACCAGAGAGCCCAAAAGATCACCCGGGCTTTTGTAACCATCTTAGATAAGCTGCAAATTAAATATGCTATACTTGGTAAGGAAGAAATGTGTACCGGCGATCCGGCAAGGCGTGCCGGTAATGAATTTATGTTCCAGATGATGGCTTACCAGAACATCCAGCTGCTCAATGGCTATGGTATTAAAAAAATTGTAACTGCCTGCCCCCATTGTTTTAATATTATAAAAAACGAATACCCGGCGCTGGGTGGCAGTTACGAAGTGATACACCACGCAGTTTTTTTACAGCAATTGATTGATGAAGGCAAGATCACTATAAAAGAAGGTGGAGCGTTTAAAGGAAAAAAAATCACCTACCACGACAGCTGTTACCTGGGCAGGGCAAATGATATTTATGAAGCACCACGCAAAGTGCTGGAAGCAATGGATGTAGCGCTGGTAGAAATGAAACGCTGCCGCAGCAATGGTTTATGCTGTGGTGCCGGTGGTGCACAAATGTTTAAAGAAGAAGAAAAGGGAGATATCCGCATTAATATAGAAAGAAGTAACGAAGCCCTGGATACCGGCGCAAGCGTAATTGCTTCGGCATGCCCCTTCTGCAACACTATGCTTACCGATGGCGTAAAAAACCAGGAAAAAGAAGAAGATGTAAAAGTGCTGGATATTGCAGAACTGGTAGCTGCTTCGATGGTTTAAGACGTTTAAGGTTTAACGTTTAAATCTTTTAAGGTTGCTAACTTTGCGGCTGGTAAAAAAACCATCATTTTTGTGAAGTTCACAACTATCAACTGTCAACTGTCAACCGTCAACTTCTAACCATCAACTTTCAACCACATGTCTTTCAATTTCAAAGAACACTTACCAGCCGATTTCGCCCCATCATCCCGTGTTTGGATTTACCAGGCAAGTCAATTGTTTACCATCGGCCAGGCACTGGATATGGAGCCGATGTTGCAGGAGTTTATTGCAGGATGGAACAGCCACGGAGCGCCGGTAAAAGGTTTTGCCCAATTATTTTTCGGGAGATTTATTGTGCTGATGGCAGATGAGTCTGCCACGGGTGTAGGCGGTTGCAGTACGGATAGTTCCGTGCGGTTGATCAAAACCATCGAAAGCAAATTCAACAATAATTTGTTCGACAGGCAGATGCTGGCATTTATGATCAATGAAAAAGTGGAAATGCTGCCGCTTTCACAACTGGGTTACGGAATTAAAAATGGTTTTATTAAACCCTCTACACTTTATTTCAACAACACCGTAGGTACAAAGGAGCAACTCGAAAATAACTGGATCATTCCCGCAAGTGAAAGCTGGCTGCAGAAAAAATTTGAGTTGCAGGATTAAGCAATTTCAACTACCAATTAACGCTAACCCATATATGCAACCATTTACGCTACTAGTAATATTCCTTTTTTCTGTTACCCGCATTTTCGGGCAGGCAACGGAACTCCCGCTTAAGATCACCCATGTAACGGGAGATTTTTATGTGTACAGCACTTACAATACGTACGAAGGAAACAAAATAGCAGCAAACGGTATGTACGTGTTAACCAAAGATGGCGTGCTGATGTTTGATACACCCTGGGATACCACCCAGTTTCAGCCACTGCTCGACAGCATACAGGCTAAACACAACAAAAAAGTGTTGATGTGTTTTGCCACCCACTGGCATAGCGACAAAACTGCGGGGCTTGAATATTACCGGCAACAGGGAATTAAAACCTATACCACTGTTTTTACGGATGAACTAAGTAAAAAGAATGATAAAAAAAGAGCCGAAATTTTAATGAGCGGTGATACATCGTTTCATATACAACCCTATCGTTTTGAAACCTACTACCCCGGGCCTGGTCATAGTTTGGATAATATAGTGATATGGTTTCCACTGGAAAAAATACTGTATGCCGGTTGCCTTGTAAAAGCAGCCGATGCGCAGGATCTCGGCTACCTCGGTGATGCAGATGTAAACCGATATGAGGTCTCTCTCAAAAAGCTGGAGGCAAAATTTCCTTCGCCATCACACATCATCATATCGCATGGTGACTGGAAAAACAAACATTCCTTACGGCATTCCATAAAACTGGCAGGGAAAATTAAGAAGAAAGATTAAGGTTAAAAGGCGTGGCCACTGTACCAATCCAATAACCAGAACCATTTTCCCAAAACACTTAAAACAATCTAAGATTG
>CBFGLL010000099.1:0-7821 GCA_965649585.1 uncultured Chitinophagaceae bacterium
CATATTTTACCCGGCGTAAAAGCAAAAGATGTAGCCGAAGCCCACCGCCTCGATATGATGGTGCAGGGTGAAAATGGCTGCGAATGCATGACTTATTGGGTAGATGAAAAAAGAGGTAACGTATTTTGTTTAATAGAGGCGCCCAATAAAGATGCGGTGGTAGCGATGCATCAAAAAGCCCATGGGCTTGTTCCGCATAAAATAATAGAAGTAAATGAAGACATCGTAGAGTCCTTTCTGGGAAGAATTGCAGATCCGGGCAATGCGGAAACAGATGAGAAAGGGCTGAAGGTATTTGAGGATAGTGCGTTTAGGGTAATGATGATGGTGAAACTGGTGGATCCCGTGCTGGCCGGTTACCAAAATAATGCGAATGCCGAATGGCATACAAACCTACATTCCTTCCGAAAAATTATCGTGCAGCATGATGGCAGGGAAGTTGACTTTGCAGGGAATTACCTCGTAGCAAGTTTTATTTCGATCAACAATGCTTTGGACGCTGCAACGGAAATTTGTCCTTTGATCAATACAATTGATGCCCAGGGAGAAGTTCCTGTAATTGCTATAGATGCCGGAGACCCGGTATCAGCAGGTGCAGGTTTTTTTAGCGAAGCTCTAAATAAACTGCTTGCCTGTTGCACCGCTCATCACCAAAGAAAAATAGTAGTGGCTGCAAAAGCAGCACAGTTGCTGGAGAAAGAAAAACTTTCCGATAACGAAAGTATATTTAAAACCATCCCGATGGATGAAGAAAAATTTTTGCTTAGTATCGTCAGTCTGATCGAACAGAATTTTCAGAATCCCGACTTCGACCTTGAGAATTGTTGCCGATCACTTGCCATCAGCACTTCGCAGTTGTATCGAAAAACCGTGGCTGTATGTGGCATGCCGCCGAACCAGTTACTGAGAAATATTCGCATGGAAAAAAGCAAAGCCATGCTTCGCAATAAAGTAAATAATGTGTCGCAGGTGAGCTTTGATGCGGGATTTACCAGCCCTTCCTATTTTACAAAATGTTTTAAAAAACATTACGGCCTACTGCCACAGTTGTACCAGCAATCAGTTACCGGGGCAAAAAATGATTGAAATTTACCAATCCCTGAACGATTTGTAATAACAGCCCCCTTGGTTGAGGATGTAGATTTGATCTATTAAAATTTACAACCATGACATTATTACCTTTTCTGCGCCGATTTATTTTTATCGCTTTTATGATGGCTTCTCTTGCTGTCAGCGCTCAAAAAACAACCGGCAACAATCAGTCAACAACTAAAAACAATAGTGAAATGAAAACCTATCTCATTGAAAGGGACATCCCGGGGGCTGGCGCCTTAACGCCTGCAGATTTAAAAGGAGTATCGCAAAAAAGTTGTGCAGTGTTAAAAGATATGGGCGACCAGATTCAGTGGGTGCACAGTTATGTAACCGGCGATAAAATATTCTGCATTTACAAAGCAGCCAACGAGGATCTCATCAGGCAACACGGAAAAGCTGGTGGATTTCCTGTAACAAAAATTACGGAGATCAATACTACCATCAGTCCCGCTACTGCTGATTAAATTTTAAATAAGCAAAAGAGCCGGTAGCAATTGCCGGCTCTTTTTTGTGTGCCCTTCTGCGTAACCACCTACCTTTGCAGCAATCAACGCATGCAATTTTGAATTTATTTTCCATCAACAGCCGCATCATTATTACCTGCAGCAACCGGCTTAGTCCATGGTTGCTCAAAGAGGTAGAATTGCTGGGTTACAAACCGGTGAAAGTTTTTAAAACCGGTGTTGAGCTCAAGGGTAGTATGCAGGATTGTATTAGGCTCAACCTGAATTTAAGATGTGCCAGCCAGGTGTTATTTTCTATTAAAGAATTGAATGCTTATAATGCAGATGACTTGTATAAGAGCTTGTTGCAAATGCCCTGGGAAAGTATTATTCCTGCCGATGGTTATTTTTCTATCAGTAGTAATGTAAGCAATGAAACCATTACCAATAATTTATTTGCGAATGTAAAAGTAAAGGATGCGATCGCTGATCGGTTCAGGGATAAAACCGGTGCCAGGCCCAACTCGGGCGCTGTATTAAGCGGGGCGGTAGTGCACTTATATTGGAAGGATACTCTTGGCGAAATTTTTATCGATACTTCGGGTGAAACCCTTTCCAAACATGGCTACCGTAAAATACCGGGCAAGGCGCCGATGCTTGAATCATTGGCAGCTGCCAATATCCTGGCAGGGCAGTGGGATGGTGCTTCTCCTTTTGTAAATCCTATGTGTGGCTCTGGAACACTTGCTATAGAAGCTGCCTTACATGCAACCCGGCGGCGACCAGGGTTGTACAGGAATAATTATGCTTTTATGCATTTGCTGGGATATGATGAAGCGATGTATGACAATGAATATGAAAAGTTGGAAAAGCAGGTAATTCCTGCGCCGGATGGATTGAAAATTATTGCTTCCGATATCAGCGAAGATGCTATTGAAATAAGTAAAGTAAATGCCGGCATTGCCGGTGTGGAAGACCTCATACAATTTGAATTGTGCGATTTTGCAGATACAACAGTTCCTGGAGCACCCGGTGTAGTATATTTTAATCCAGAATATGGCGACAGGCTGGGAGAGGAAGTGGCCCTGGAAGCTACTTATAAACGAATGGGTGATTTTCTTAAACAAAAGTGTAAAGGATATTACGGGTATATTTTTACCGGCAACCTTGAGCTTGCCAAAAAGATCGGGCTTAAGCCAAAAAGAAGAATTGAATTTTACACCAGTAAAATCGATTGCAGGCTGTTTGAATATGAGTTATATGCCGGTAGCCGTGAAAACAAATCTTGATGATGGAGATCGCAGGTTATATTGCTTCCATATTTATTGGCATTTCCCTGGGGCTTATCGGTAGCGGGGGAAGTATTCTCACGGTGCCTGTGCTCGTGTACCTGTTTGCCGTACCTGCTGTTGATGCTACCTCTTACTCACTTTTTATAGTTGGCCTTACCAGTGCCGTGGGATCCATTAATTATTTCCGCAGGGGCATGGTGAACAAAAAGATCGTGGCATTGTTTGGTATTCCATCTATAATATCAGTAGTGCTTACACGAAGTTTTCTTATGCCGATCATTCCCGAAAAAATAGTTCAAATCGGCTCCTTAATAATAACCCGGGACATATTGCTGTTAATATTATTCGGCGTACTCATGATCGGTGCGGCCTACGGTATGATCAGGAATAAAATGACCGCATTGCCGGCCGCCGGGGAAGAAAGTAAGACAAATATTTCCCTGATTATCGGGCAGGGTTTTTTTACGGGCTTTGTTACCGGGCTTGTTGGCGCCGGAGGAGGGTTTCTTATTATCCCTGCATTAGTGATGCTATTAAAAGTGCCCATTAAAGCAGCTGTGGGAAATTCCCTGGCTATCATCGCCGCCAATTCATTCATTGGTTTTTTATCTTCTCATAACCATGATGCCATCAACTGGACATTGTTATTCTCCATCGCAGCACTTGCCATTGTAGGAATTTTTATTGGTATCGGCCTTTCTAAAAAAATTGAAGGCTCAAAACTCAAACCTGCTTTTGGTTGGTTTGTGCTGGTGATGGGTGTTTACATCATTTTAAAAGAACTGGCGTGGGCATAAAAAAATCCCCCGCATGTGGCGAAGGATTTTTTAATATCAATTTCTGAAACTTAGTTTTCCATTTTCTTTTTCAGGTTCTCATCAATCGCATCCAAAAATTCTTCGGTGTACAGGTAATGTTCTCCGTGGTTCACTTTATTACCATGGATACAAACTGCAAGATCCTTAGTCATTTTACCGCTTTCTACCGTTTCAATACAAACAGCTTCCAACGCATTACAAAAATCGATCAGCGGCTGATTGTTATCCAGTTTACCACGGAAAGCTAAACCCCTTGTCCATGCAAAAATAGAAGCGATAGGGTTGGTGCTAGTTGGTTTACCTTTCTGGTGTTCACGGTAGTGCCGTGTAACCGTACCATGCGCTGCTTCTGCTTCCATCGTTTTTCCATCGGGGGTCACTAATACTGATGTCATTAAACCAAGTGAACCGAATCCCTGTGCCACGGTATCGCTCTGTACGTCGCCATCATAGTTTTTACAGGCCCATACAAAGTTGCCATTCCATTTCAAAGCGCTGGCCACCATATCATCAATCAGGCGATGTTCGTAAGTGATACCTGCTGCATCAAAATCTTTTTTGAATTCATTCTGGTACACTTCTTCAAAAATATCTTTAAAACGACCGTCGTATTTTTTGAGGATCGTATTTTTAGTAGAAAGATACAGCGGCCATTTTTTGCTCAATGCCATGTTGAAACAACTCCTTGCAAATCCATATATACTTTCATCCGTATTGTACATGGTCATCGCAACTCCATCTCCCTTAAAATTGAATACTTCAAAGGTTTGTGGCTCACCACCGCCCTCCGGCGTAAAAGTCATGGTTAATTTTCCTTTGCCTTTTATAACGGTATCGGTTGCACGATATTGATCACCAAATGCATGACGGCCAACAATGATCGGTGCCGTCCAGTTGGTAACCAGCCTCGGTACATTTTGCATTACAATGGGCTCCCGAAACACGGTGCCATCTAAAATGTTGCGGATAGTGCCGTTAGGGCTCTTCCACATTTGTTTCAGCTTAAATTCTTCTACCCGCTGTTCGTCAGGAGTAATGGTGGCACACTTGATACCTACACCACAGGCTTTGATGGCATTGGCTGCATCAATGGTAACCTGGTCGTTGGTTTCATCCCTGTACTCCATACCAAGGTCAAAATATTGAATGGGCACTTCTATATAAGGAAGAATAAGTTTGTCTTTTATAAATTTCCAGATGATCCTTGTCATCTCGTCACCATCCAGTTCTACCACCGGATTGTCAACTTTGATCTTTGCCATATTTCTCTTCTTTTTTGTTTAAAAGGACAACAAATGTAAGGGTGAATCTTTTTAATTACACGAATTGAAGCGAATTACACGAATTGCGGTAAGTCCCGCCTTCAACCGTCAACCGCCAACTCCTACAAACTCGAACTCTTCTTCAACTGCGCCTCACCTGTAACCACTCCCATATTTTCAATGATCGCATCTCCAAACTCAGATGTTTTGAGTAGGGTTGCGCCTGTCATCAGGTTATAAAAATCAATCGTAACCGTTTTGCGCATGATCGTCGCCTGCAGTGCATCGGTGATCAACGTGGCTGCTTCTTTCCACCCGATGTATTCCAGCAGCATACAACCACTTAAAATCACCGAGGAAGGATTCATGCTGTTGGTGCCCGCAAACTTGGGTGCCGTACCATGAGTAGCTTCAAACACAGCATAACCTGTTTTGTAATTGATATTGCCACCGGGTGCTATTCCAATACCACCTACTTCTGCTGCGAGGGCATCCGAAATATAATCACCGTTTAAGTTGAGCGTAGCAACCACCGAAAAATCCTGTGGCGCAATTAATATCTGCTGTAAAAAATTATCTGCAATAATATCTTTCACGAGCAGTTTTCCTTCATGCAAAGCTTTACGTTGTACCTCATTGGCGTGGGCTTCTCCATGTTCTTTCTTCAGCTCATCCCATTCTGCCCAGGTAAATGTTTTATCGCCAAATTCCTGGCGGGCTACTTCATATCCCCAGTTTCTAAATCCACCTTCGGTGAACTTCATGATGTTCCCTTTGTGTACCAGGCTCACAGAAGGCAAATCATTTTGTAATGCAAATTCAATCGCTGCTCTCACCAATCTTTTGGTGCCTTCGGCAGAAACAGGTTTTACACCGTAGCTGCTATCGCCCGGGAAACGAATATTGTTTACGCCCATCTCTTCCAGCAAAAACTTTTCAAATTTTTGCGCCTCCGGCGAACCCGCTTTCCATTCAATGCCCGCATAAATATCTTCTGTATTTTCCCGGAAAATGGTCATATCCACTTTTTCGGGATGCACTACAGGCGAAGGAACTCCTTTAAACCATTTCACCGGTCGTACGCATGCATATAGGTCAAGATCCTGCCGCATGGCCACATTGAGCGAACGAATGCCGCCGCCGGTAGGGGTAGTTAACGGGCCTTTTATTGATACAATATGATCTTTGGCAACCTGTAAGGTTTCTGCCGGCAACCATTCGCCTGTCTTATTAAAAGCTTTTTCACCCGCCAGCATTTCTTTCCACTCAATTTTTCTTTCGCCGTTGTAGGCCTTTTCCACTGCAGTATTAAAAACCTTTTCAGCAACACTCCATATTTCAGGACCAATGCCATCGCCTTCAATAAACGGGATAATGGGGTGGTTGGGAACATTTAAATGCCCGTTGGCACCCATCGTGATTTTTTCTGCCATATGCGTTTTTTTTGATTAGCCGGGCAGCAGTACATTCATCAGCTTCAGTGGCGTCGCACACTTGTACCTTAAAGCCCTTTTGATCATTTTTTTAGTGCCGCAAAAGTACGACAAAGCCACCCCGCAAAAAAGTGATTTCAATAAAAAAGGCTTCCCCTTAAGGAAGCCTGCCCACTTGTATAACTAAAATGAACTATTAATTATTTCGCCGCATTCTAAAGCTGCCCGTTACGGTGTAAGGGGTGTTAGCCGGGCCAGGACCTGTAGCATTGATGGTATAAGTGCCTGCAATAAACTCCCCGATAGTACCATATTCTGTAATCGAAAGGGTTGAACCTGGATTAATTGTGACGTTGGTGGAATTTGGTGCACCCAAAACATTTGAACTAAATAATGTTACCGGGTAAATGCCACCCACATTAAGTGCTGATGCATGTTCAAATGAGATATTTACGCTGGTAACTGATCCAGTGCTGAACCTATTCGCAGCGAGATGCGAAATACCTTGTCCATTGTTCAAATAAGACAGGCTATCTGCTGGATGCGTAAATGTGTCAGGTGTGCCATTTGCAGTAATATTTAAAAACTGGCTGCTTGAAGTACCGCATGCTGAGATAGTGCCCAGGTTGTTGGCACCCGCCACAATGGTATGATTTAAGGCAGTACTTTGTTGCATCGTTGAATAATCTTCAGCAATTATACTGGCTCCTACACTGGCTCCGTTACATAAAAGGAAGGGTACGGTAAAACTGCCGGTGTTACTGAGATTGTGACGATAATATTGCCCGGAACTGTTGATATAAACAGCCCCATTGGTGACAGGGTTATTGTTACAGTTAACAACATTGCCACTTAACTCTGCGTAACTCGTGCTGCTGGAAATGGTAATTGTTCCCAGCGAGAGATTTGTATTAGTAGTGGTTACCTTTTGGGTATGCAAAGGAACGCCACAGTTATATCCATAAAATATCTCCACTTTTAAATTCGTATTAGGAGGTACAGCCCCAACCACATAACCGCTGGTATCGGTATAGCCAATTCTATAGTTATTCGTAGATAGGTCGGTTACTTTAACCGTGGCATATCCTACAGGTTGGTTGCCGGGGCCCATTACCGTCATATCCAGCTGCACATAGTTATTAGGAACATCACAATTCCAAAACGAGAAATGGCTTACTTCACCCACATATGTATTTCCTGTTTTTACGGCTGTTCCTTCTTGTTTCCAAAGGCCGATGGCTTCATCAAAATGCCAAAGCGGAATGGTAGCCGGGGCAGTGCCGGCCAGTGATGCTGGCAGGGGCCAGGTGACCGTTGCCATTTTGCCGCTGGCAATTTGTAATTTTTGCCCGGCATCCCCGGTGAGTTCTACTGCAGCCATGCCGTAGGTGATGAGTTGTTTAAAATTATTATCTGCATCAATGGCCCTCAGGTCGCCGGGCATAATGCGATCCAGATCTGCCGCAGTAGGGTCTATC
>CBFGLL010000100.1:0-7763 GCA_965649585.1 uncultured Chitinophagaceae bacterium
TTTGCTTTGTGGAAGACAAGGATTACGACTTTGAAACCATGCACCAGGCAGATGATATCAAGTTGAACAAAGGCGTTGACTGGCTCTCTCTCAAACAACAGTTTTTCATAACAGCGTTGGTAGCAAAAAATAAGTTCAGTTCTGCAAATGTATCCTGGGTAGTACCACAGGATAGCAGCCGCTTTTTGGCAAGGGCTACGAGCAACGCTATCATCAACCTGCCCTCGGCAAACACGGTGGCTGTGCCTTTACAATTGTATTACGGTCCCAGTGATTATACTATTTTGAAAGGATACAATAACCAAATGGAAGAAATTGTGCCTTACGGTAGCGGTATTTTTGCATTTGTAAAATATATCAATCGTCATTTCCTGCTGCCCGTATTTGATTTTCTACGGAATAACGTAGCAAGTATGGGTATCGTTATTTTGTTGCTCACCTTATTGATCCGCCTTATCACTTCTCCCATCCTGTACAAAAGTTACCTGAGTGGTGCAAAGATGAAAGTGTTGAAACCGGAAGTAGATGAGCTCAAAGCAAAATACACCGATAAAAGCGGGCAATTGGACCAGCAGGCTTTTGGGATGGAACAAATGAAACTATGGCGTAGTGCGGGCGTGAGCCCACTGGGCGGATGTTTGCCTGCGCTGCTGCAAATTCCCATCTTCATGTCGTTGTACTTCTTCTTCCAGTCGAACATTGCATTAAGAGGAAAAAACTTTTTATGGGCAGAAGACCTGGCACAATATGACTCTATTGCAACACTGCCATTTTCAATTCCATTCTATGGCGACCATGTGAGTTTGTTTACCATCACAGCTACTATTACCAGTTTGATCATTTCGCTGTACAGCATGAGCCAGATGCAGGACAACAGCAACCCGGTGATGAAATACATGCCGTATATCTTCCCTGTGCTGCTGATATTTGTATTTAATAGTTTGCCATCTGCCCTTACCTGGTATTACACAGTGTCAAACACCATTACGCTGATATTACAGGTGATCATCCAGAAATATATTATTGATCATGATAAAATAATGGCGCAGATCACCGAAAACCGAAAGAAGCCGGTAAAGAAATCAAAACTGCAGGAAAGGGTGGAAGCCATGCAGGAAGCACAAAAAAAACTGCAGGATACCAAGTCTAAATCTGCTAAAAAGTAAGAACTACATTAAATATTGTTAAAAACCTGCATATAGCCTATGCAGGTTTTTAATTTTGTGAGTTTCAGTCATTTAATTGGCATAGGATTCTCTATCTTTAATAAAACAAAACCTTTATGAAACCTTTACACCGAATTGTTATGAGCCTTTTATTTGTAGGCTTTATCAGTAGTACGGCAACTGCACAAAAGCGATTGACTGAGGGTGTGCTCCAGTATAAAATATCAATCGGTTCGTCTAAACCGGGCGTGAACAATATCAGCGGGTTTGATGATGCACAACTTTCTGTGTATTTAAAACCAAATTCCAGCAGGGCAGAGATGAAAAGTTCCCTCGGAACAGAGTCAACTGTATATAATAACAGGCTCAGCAGCGGCTTTATCTTAAAAGAATATAGCGGTCAAAAGTTGATGATCTCTCTCACGGCTGCTAATTGGGCTCAGAAAAACAGTGCTTACGAAAACCTGGATTTTACTATTAGCCCTCAAACCTCCACTATTGCCGGTTACACCGTTAAAAAAGCAACGGCGACCAGGGCTGATGGACAGGTGTTTACCGTTTATTTCGATCCTTCTGTGAGCATTGTTAACAATAATTACAACAATTCATTTACCAAATTGCCAGGGCTGCCGATTCAGTATGATATACAAAGCGGCGATCTCACTTTTACCTATACCCTAACCAGCGTGAGTTATGAAACTGTTCCCAATAACAAGTTTGAGGCGCCTAAAGCAGGTTACAGGGTAATGACTTATGAAGAGAACCAGCAATTGAGGAAGCAGCCTGGTAGCTAAACTTCAAAAAGGCAGGTTGTTCTCTGCGGTTCATTTTTTTTCTACACTAAAGATTTGGTGCGGTATGTTTTATCCCGGAGCCCCTGCCGGCAGAATAGTATCTTTGTAACATAAAAAAATATGTTATGAGTTTACGATTAGGAGATACTGTTCCGGATTTTGAAGCCGAAACCACCGAAGGACCAATTAAGTTTTATGAATTCCTCGGAGATGCATGGGGCGTACTTTTTTCGCATCCTGCAGATTACACGCCTGTGTGTACCACCGAACTCGGCCGCACCGCACAATTGAAAGAAGAATTTGCAAAGCGAAATGTAAAAGTGCTGGCGGTAAGTGTTGATCCGCTTGACAAGCACCTGGGCTGGAGAAAGGATATTAATGAGACACAGCACTGCACGGTAGATTTTCCCATAATAGCAGATGAAGATAAAAAAGTGGCAAACCTGTATGACATGATACACCCCAATGCATCTGAAACATTCACGGTAAGATCCTTATTTATAATTGGCCCCGATAAAAAATTAAAACTTTCCCTCACTTACCCGGCGAGTACGGGCAGAAATTTTTACGAAGTGCTACGGGTGATCGACTCCTTGCAATTAACTGCAAAATACAGCGTGGCAACACCCGCAGACTGGAAGCAGGGTGATGATGTAATTGTAAGTACTTCGGTGAGCACCGAAGATGCAATAGCAAAATTTGAGAAAGGAGTGAATGTTATAAAACCTTATTTACGTTATACTCCGCAGCCTGGCGAGGAATAGAGCTTGTTGAGTAAAATCTCTTCTAGAGATTACATAAATCAAGAGCCGGACAATTACTGCCCGGCTCTTTGTTTACTTATGTTGAAGGTACTCCTATACCAACATGGTTACAGGGTTTTCAATGTATTGTTTCAGCGTTTGCAGGAAGGCTGCTCCAACAGCACCATCCACGCTCCTGTGATCGCAGCTCAGCGTTACTTTCATGATGTTGGTTACGGCAAATCCGTCGCCTTTTTTAACTACAACTTCTTTTATTTTTCCCACAGCGAGAATGGCGCTATCCGGTGGATTGATGATGGCAGTAAATTCTTCAATATCCATCATGCCGAGGTTGGAAATAGTAAAAGTGTTTCCACTGAATTCAGCAGGTTGCAGTTTTTTATCTTTTGCTTTTGCATACAATTGTTTTGCATCAGCAGCAATTTGAGAAAGTGATTTTTGATCTGCGAAACGTATCACCGGTACAATCAATCCTTCGGGCATTGCAACAGCAGAGCCAATATGAATGTGGTGATTCTTACGGATAAAATCTCCCATCCAGCTACTGTTTACATCCGGATGCTGGCGCAGTGCCATGGCACATGCTTTTATTACCATATCATTAAAAGATATCTTAACAGGACTCAGTTCATTCATGGCTGTTCTGGCTGCCATGGCATTATCCATGTTCAGCTCCATGGTAAGATAAAAATGCGGTGCACTGAATTTGCTTTCACCAAGGCGGCGTGCAATTACTTTTCGCATTTGAGTAAGCTCCACGTCTGTATAACCTTCCTGGCCGATGGCGGTGAATTGTGGCACCGCAGCAGCATTATCTGCTTTAGCGGCTGGTTGCCCTGCCGGTGCTGCTTTAGCTGCCGGAACAAAGCTGTCGATATCTTTTTTCGTAATTCTGCCATTGTCGCCGGAACCATTCACTTCCCGGAGGTTGATGCCTTTTTCTGCCGCTAATTTTTTGGCAAGAGGAGAAGCTTTGATGCGTTCGTTTTCATTGTGCGATTCCTGCGTTGCGCTTTGTTCAGGAGCCGTGGCGCCAGAACCGCCCCCGGTGCCTGAAGCCGCCGGCGTGGTAGCGGTTTGTTCGTTTGAACCGCCCCCAGGGCTTGCAGCCGCTGGCGGGGTTGCATTTGCGCCCGACTTTTCGGCCGCTACAAATGCGCTGACATCAGTCCCCGGTTTTCCTACAATGGCAATTACCTCATTTATTTTTGCAGCGTTCCCGGCTTCCACGCCGATGTACAATAATGTTCCTTCTTCATATCCTACCAGTTCCATCGTAGCTTTGTCTGTTTCCACTTCTGCCAATACATCATCTGATTTTACGAGGTCGCCCACTTTTTTATTCCATGATACTATTTTTCCCTCTGTCATGGTATCGCTCAGCAATGGCATCCTGATCTCTTTTGCCCCTGCCGGTAATTCTACTTTTGCAGAAGATGTGGCAGCAGCAGCTGTTTCAGTTGCAGGCGCCGGGCTTTCAGCCTTATTTGATGCTGGTGCCGGGCTTGCAGTTGCCTGCTGGCTGGCCCCGTTGGATTTTTCCAATAGATTTTCGAATGATTCACCCGCTTTGCCCACTACAGCAATAATTTCATTCACTTTGGCTGCTTTCCCTGCTTCTACACCGATGTGCAGCAAGGTTCCATCCACATAACCTACCACTTCCATAGTAGCTTTGTCTGTTTCTACCTCGGCCAATGCATCGTCTGCTTTTACAGTATCGCCCACTTTTTTATTCCATGCCACAATCTTTCCCTCTGTCATCGTATCGCTTAAAAGGGGCATGCGTATTACTTCTGCCATAATATTAGTTCTGTTTAATAAAACGAGGCCCGAAATTAAAACAAAATGGGCAGATTATTAAGGTAAAACAGGCTGGTTTGCTGCATTCTTACAGATCCAAACGCAGCCTTTCTTTTAATTGCATCAAATGAGGGTATTTTTCAACCATCAGCTGGAACTTTTGTTTGTTAGTGAGTTCGGGTGCATTGTTTTCTTCAGCCTGTTCTGTTGCATTTACCACGATGCTATATTTAATATTTCTACGTCCGAAGTTTTCGGCAATGGCATCTACCAGGCTGGCCCTTTCTATATCAAGAAACTTGCGGTGCAATTCAGACCCCAGGTGGATCTCGAAGTTTTCATTGTCCAGTACTTTAAACTGGCTTAGCTTGAAAACGGTAACGCTGGAGAACTTTTTCTCCTCTTTTAATTTTTCAGCATACCTGTTCCAGAGTTCCACCAGGTTTTCTTCTGTCAGCGGTTCCTGTTTTTTAGTTGCCTGGCGGCTTTCGCTCAACATCTTTTCCCGCATGCGTTTCATGGCACCGAGTGTGGTGCCGCCGGTAAGTTCATTTACCAGCTGGCCACTGAGTTCGGTTTCAACGGGTGTAGGCGGAAGTGCAGGTTTAATAGGAGGAGCCTTTGGTGCAGGATCAGGTTGCGCTGTTTCAATCAGCAGACTGGCGGGTGCTGCTGTTTTTTTTGTTACAGCGGGTTGTATGGCAGAGGTAGATTGTTTATTCCATTTCAGCGGTGCCAGGGCTCTGAAATTCATTGGCCTGGCGTTATCCGTTAATTTTTTTTTACCCGTATCTCCGCCCTGGAATTCGATGGCTTGTTTGAGGTAGCTCAGCTTAATGAGCAACATTTCAGTAAATAACTTCTTATTGCGGGCAGTTTTGTAATTGGTGCTGGCTTCGCTTAAAAGATTGAGGGCTGATAATAACCAGCCGGTATCTGTTTTGGCTGCCCAACGCAGGTATTTTTCTTTAAAGTCCTCTGCTACTTCCAGTAAACTCACGGCTTTGGGATCTTTGGCCACTAAAAGGTTGCGGCAAAATTCTCCAAAACCTTCGATGAAGGTATCGGCTTCAAATCCTTTTTGCAGGATGGAATCCAGCAGCAGCAGCGAATCACTTAATTGCTGTTGTTCCAGTTGTTCTAATAGTTTGAAATAATAATCTTCATCCAGGATGTTGAGGTGCTCCAGGGTATTGGCATAGGTGAGTTTGCCATCGGTAAAGCTTACAATTTTATCGAGGATACTCAGTGAATCCCGCATGGCGCCTTCGCTTTTTTGGGCAATTATATGGAGGGCCGCTTTTTCTGCCTGGATATCTTCCTTCTCGCAGATTTCGTGCAGGTGCTCAATAGTGTCGTTGATAGTGATCCTTTTAAAATCGAATATCTGGCAACGACTGAGAATGGTGGGAAGAATTTTATGTTTTTCGGTGGTGGCTAAAATAAAAATGGCATAGGGCGGTGGCTCTTCCAGGGTTTTTAAAAACGCATTAAAAGCAGAGGCGCTCAGCATGTGAACCTCATCCACGATATACACTTTGTATTCACCTGCCTGTGGAGCAAAACGCACCTGCTCTACCAGGGCACGTATATCATCCACCGAATTATTACTGGCCGCATCCAGCTCATGAATATTGAGTGATGTGCCATTATCAAAACTTACACAACTGTTGCAGGTGTTGCAGGCTTCGCCATCTGCCGTGCGGTTTTCGCAATTGATGGTTTTGGCCAATATCCTGGCACAGGTAGTTTTACCAACACCCCTTGGCCCGCAAAATAAAAATGCATGGGCCAGTTGGTTGTTATTAATTGCATTTTTTAAAGTGGTGGTAATATGCGATTGCCCGATAACAGTACTAAAGTTCTGCGGGCGGTATTTTCGTGCGGAAACTATAAATTTATCCATGTGCTCAACTCGTGCTTTGATTGTAGAAATCAGGAATTTTCTGCCTGTGTCTTTCAAAATTAATAAATGCGGGTGGCTATCCCAACATCGGGTGCCTTACAAATTCCTTTTCCCTATCAAATAAATAACGGAAGGTTGCTAATCGCCGGCTGAGATGGGTTTCTCCCAGGTTTTTGGCAATATTGATCATTTTAGGATTAAAATCGCCGATCCATTGCAACTCGCTTTCTTCGTAGGCCATATCCTGCAATACTTTATGTGCTTCGCCGATGAGGTAATTATCTACCCCTTTGCCCTGCCATTCGGGAACAACACCAAAAACCAGCCCTGTAAATTTTTTGTTTGGCTTAAACTGTTTTACTAATAAGAATTTGAGTTTTTGCCATAGGCCAAATTTTCCGTGCAGGTATTTGAACCATTGATTAAGATCAGGTAGGTTAATGAAAGCTGCAACAGGTTCATTATTGTAGTACACAAAGTAGCCGAGCTTAGGATCCATCACCGGCTTCATTTTTTTAAACATGATAATGGCCTGCTCCCTTGGCATTTGTTTTAAACCACCATGGCCCGCCCATGCTTTATTGTACACCGTGCAAAAATCTACGGCAAATTTTTCCAGTTGATTTTTGTTGATGGTGGCAAAAGAAAAATGTTTATCGCTGGCTATTACTGCATGGCGCTCCAACACTTTTGGATTCAGCGGGTCTTTGGGCTTTATGAAAAAACAGTGCTGCTCAAAAAATAGTTTGAAACCATAATTGGTGAACAGGTCCACATAATAGGGTGGATTATAGTTCATGCCGTATAATGGCGGCTGAAACCCTTCAATCACCATACCCCACCATTTATCTCTTTCTCCAAAATTGATAGGCCCATCCATAGCCTGCATCCCTTTGTGATGTAACCAGTCTTTGGCAGTGTTCAGCAACAGGTCGGCTGCATGCTGGTGATGGATGCATTCAAAAAATCCGCATCCACCTACTGGGATATCATCTCCTTTGTTTTTGTATTTTTTATTTACGAATGCTGCGATTCTTCCAACAGTTTTGCCCGTTTCATTTTTCAGTATCCAGCGTTTTGCTTCGCCAAAACGAAATGCCTTATTTTTTTTGGGGTCAAATACATCTTCGATGTCTTTGTTGAGCGGCTTTATCCAGTTGGGATCATTTTTATAGATAAAGGCAGGCAGCGATAAAAATTCCTGTTGGGTGTTGCTGTCATTAACGGGCACAATCTGCATGCTGTAAAATATAGAGGCGTAAATTAATGCAATTCTTTTCTAAGTTCCCGGGCAGTTTTGCTGCTACCGTCGTGGCTCCAGCCAGGCGGC
>CBFGLL010000101.1:0-7724 GCA_965649585.1 uncultured Chitinophagaceae bacterium
GCAATGGCACAGCAGTACTTGGATTGGGAGATATTGGCCCGGCAGCCAGCAAACCCGTAATGGAAGGCAAAGGGGTACTCTTTAAAATTTTTGCAGACATAGATGTGTTCGACATAGAAGTGAATGAAACCGACCCTGTGAAATTTGTGCAGATCGTAAAAGCGCTTGAGCCAACATTCGGCGGCATTAACCTGGAAGATATTAAGGCACCCGAATGTTTTTACATTGAGCAGGAACTTAAAAAACAATGTAGCATACCGGTGATGCACGACGACCAACATGGAACTGCTATTATTTCTGCCGCCGCTTTACTGAATGCACTGGAGATACAACGCAAAAAAATTGAAAAAGTAAAGATCGTAATAAATGGTGCAGGCGCAGCAGCCATGGCTTGTATCAGGTTGTATGCATCACTGGGAGCAAAGCCGGGCAACTTCATGGTGTTTGATAAACTGGGCATTTTACACAGGGGCAGAACGGATATTGAAGACTTCAAACTTCCGTTTACAGTAGATGAAAAATTAAAAGACATTACACTGGATAAGGCATTGAAAGATGCTGATGTTTTCGTGGGGTTAAGTGTAGGCAATGTAGTAACACCTACAATGTTAAAATCAATGGCAAAAAATCCCATTGTATTCGCAATGGCAAATCCTGACCCGGAGATCAGCTATGAAGAAGGCATTGCCAGCAGGAAAGATATTATTATGGCCACAGGCCGCAGCGATTATCCCAACCAGGTAAATAATGTTTTGGGATTCCCTTACATATTCAGGGGGGCCCTGGATGTGCGGGCAACGCAGATTAACGAGGCCATGAAACTTGCTGCGGTGAAGGCTTTGGCCGAACTCGCAAAAGCACCCGTGCCCGATATTGTAAACCTTGCTTACAATGATAAAAACATTGCTTTCGGGCCAAGGTATATTATTCCAAAACCGGTTGACCCACGTTTATTATCAACCGTAGCTCCTGCAGTGGCAAAGGCGGCCATGGAAAGTGGTGTGGCAAGAACACAGATTACAGACTGGGATGAATACCGGATCAGTATGGACAGGCGCCTCGGCCTCGATAACCAACTGAGCAGGGTAATTGGTAACAAAGCAAGGCGTGATCCTAAACGGGTATTATTTGCCGATGCTGAAAATGCCAAGATATTGAAGGCGGCGCAACTTGTATTAGACGAAGGCGTGGGATACCCGATACTGTTAGGCGATGAAAAAAAGATAAAAGCTATTGCAGAGGCACAATCCATCGACCTGGATGGCATGCTGATCCTAAACCCCAAAGGAGAGGAAAGTGATGAACTGCGCCAGCAGTTTGGAGAATTGTTTTTCCAGAAAAGGCAACGCAAAGGTGTGAACCGTTACGAGTCGGCCAAGATCATGAAAGATCGTAACTACTTTGGATGTATGATGGTGGAAACGGGCATGGCAGATTGTATGATCAGTGGGTTGAGCAGGAATTATCCCGATACAATTAAGCCGGCACTGCAGGTAATAGGTACAGAACCCGGCGTGAAAAAGATCGCCGGTATGTACATTATTTTCACCAAAAAGGGGCCACTATTTCTCGCAGATACAACGGTGAACTTTAACCCAACCGCAGAAGAATTGGCTGAAATCACTTTTTTGGTTGCCAAAGAAGTGAAACAATTAAATATCGTTCCCAGGATCGCCATGCTCTCCTACTCTAATTTTGGCAGCAGCAATTCACCAGAAGCCAACCTGGTGCGCAGGGCAAGAGAGCTGGTTAAAGAAAAAGAGCCTTCGCTCATTTGTGATGGAGAGATCCAGGGCATATTGGCTTTTAACAAAGATCTGCTGAAAGACAATTACCCGTTTACAGAACTTATCAATGGCGAGGTGAATACCCTCATCTTTCCCAACCTTTCTGCCGGTAATATTGCTTACAATTTATTGCAGGAAGTAGCCGGAACGGATAGCATTGGCCCGATTTTACTTGGGTTAAATAAGCCCGTACATATTCTTCAGTTGGGAAGCAGTGTTCGCAGCATTTTTAATATGGTGTTAATAGCTGTAATTGATGCCCAGTTGAAATCGAAACTGAATGCGGAAGAAGAAATGAAAAAGAGCAAATGGTGGCAGCGCACCAAAAAGAAACCTGAACATTAGAACCAGTTATAGCAACCATGACCTTATTTAACCACATTGGCACTTACATACTCATGCTTAAACGCATGTTTAGCAGGCCAGAGAATGCAAAACTTTACTGGAAAGAACTGATGCACCAGTGTTCGGATATTGGTATTGGTTCGCTCGGCATTGTTTGTATCATCTCTGTGTTTATTGGCGCCGTTAGTGCCATTCAAACAGCTTACCAGCTGGTGTCGCCGCTCATTGCCAAAACGGTGATCGCACAAATTGTAAGGGATACGGTGATTCTCGAGTTCGCTCCTACCCTGGTTTGTATTGTACTTGCCGGTGTGGTGGGAAGTAAAATTGCCAGCGAACTGGGTAATATGCGGGTGAGCGAACAGATTGATGCATTGGAGATCATGGGAATCAACACAAAAACTTACCTGGTGGCTCCCAAAATTTTAGCCGCCATCATTATGATACCCATGCTGGTGGTACTTTCAATGGTTTTAGGTATCTGGGGAGGCCGCCTGGCAGGTGCAGCCACCAATATTCTTTCAACCGATACTTTTGATCGTGGTTTAAGTGAAGGGTTTCTTGGATACAACGTATTTTTTGCATTGGCCAAAGCATATACGTTCGCCTTTTTAATCAGCTCTATCCCGGCATATTACGGGTACCATGTAAAAGGCGGATCGCTTGAAATTGGCCGTGCAAGCACAAAAGCAGTGGTGGTGAGTTGTATTATGATCTTAGTAGCAGACTTCGTATTATCTGCCCTTTTACTTCAATAATTATTTTATTAAGAATGATAGAATTTAAAAATATAAAAAAATCTTTCGGAGATAAAGTAGTGTTGGATGGTGTGAGCCATGTGATGGAAACCGGCAAAACGAATCTCATCATCGGTACAAGTGGAAGTGGTAAAACCGTACTGCAAAAATGCCTTGTTGGATTATTTGAACCCGATGAAGGAGAGATTATTTATGATGGCGTGAGTTTTACAGATATGGGCGCTGAAGAAAGGAAACAACTGCGGCAGCAGGTGGGCATGTTATTCCAGGGTTCTGCCCTTTTTGACAGTATGACTGTAGAAGAAAACGTGATGTTCCCACTCAGTATGTTCACGAAGGATAACCATGCAAAGAAATTAAAACGGGTAAACGAAGTGCTGGACAGGGTGAACCTGGAGGGCAGCAACAAGAAATTTCCTTCAGAAATAAGTGGTGGCATGAAAAAAAGAGTGGGTATTGCACGGGCGATCGTGCTGAACCCAAAATACCTTTTTTGCGATGAACCCAACTCAGGCCTTGATCCACAAACCTCGATGGTGATTGATAAACTCATCAAAGAACTCACCATAGAATTTAATATGACCACCATAATCAATACCCACGACATGAACAGCGTAATGGAAATTGGTGATAATATTCTTTACATGGTGCAGGGCAAAAAAGAGTGGAGCGGCAATAGCCAGGATATAATTTTCTCCAAAAACAAACTGCTCAACGAATTTATTTTTGCATCCGACTTTTTGCAGGACGCCAAAAACATGCGGATGATGCAGGCTGAAGGGCATATTAGTGAAGATGGAGAAATCGTAAAAAAATAATCCTACCCTTTAACTTCGGGCATAACTTAACATCATCAGCAATTTTGATGCAGGTCCGAACTTCAACAACTTCCTTGAAATTTTTGATTGTTTTTTGATCATTGATTTTATTGGCGGGGGCAACTCTGCCATGTAGCCGGATGCAATGACCTGCGATTGATCGGTAATTGAAAAATTCCGCAACATCCTCCAGTAATAATCATACACCCACATATTTTTTAGAATGCCGGGGCCGTGTTTTTCCAAAAAATAAAAACTTTCAGGCAACACAACCGAGGCATCATGTTGTACAAAACTCGTTACCTGCTCGCCGCTGATGCCAATATTTACAAGGCATTCATTAATGTAAACAAAACTGTTATTGCTGGTGAGAAACCTGGTGTATCCTTCAAAATCAACCAACCATTTAAATTGATCGTCGTACCAGTCTTGCCGGTTATTTCTCTGGAACACTGCGCTCGGCGGACCAATAAAATTTCGCTTGAACAAATTATAGGGACTTTTTGCGAGGAGTTTTCTCAAATAGGTGGAACATAACCGCATCTCCATTTCACCGGTTTTTAAATTCACATTATGGAAACCTGAAAAACAAAAATCTGCCGATGGGTTTGCTTCCAGGGCATCATAATATTTTTGAAGCGATTCGTTTCCCGCCAGCCAGTCATCATCATGAATCAATTTAATATACCGGCCGGCCGCCTGCTGCATTGCAAAATTCCAATTGGCCGGTGTACCAAGAGATGGTGAATTTTTAAAATACCGGATGTTCAATTTGTTTTTATACTCTTCTGCTACCGATGCTACACTGTCATCGGGGCTATCGTCACTCAATATCACTTCAAAATCTTTGAAATCCTGGTTTGCCAGGGCATTCAGGTTCCTGTCAAGGAACTCCGCATTTTTATAAGCAGGTATACATACAGATATCTCCACCTGCACAAAAGTAATAGTGAAATACTTAATTGCCAGCAATTGCCCTGGGTCGGGTCACCCTCCTGGCAGGCAGGTTTCTGTAATTCGTCTGCATTCGTTCAATTATTCGTTATTTTGCTGCTCATAATATCAAAAGCTTTTACATGAAATTCGATTTCAAGAAACTGTTACCCCATATTATAGCAATCGTAGTATTCCTTCTTGTAGCCATTGTTTTTTGCAAACCTGCCCTGGAAGGCAAGGTGGTGTATCAACATGATCTGCAGGGATGGCGGGGAATGGTACAACAGAGTTTAGATTTCAAAGAACAATATGGTCGGTACCCGCTGTGGACAAATAGCCTTTTTAGTGGTATGCCTGCCTACCAGATCATGATGGAGGGAAGCCATAAGATCAGCATGGGTTACCTGGAATATGTAATTGGTATGGGATTACCACAGCCTATCAATTTCTTTTTTATCGCATGTATCTGCTTTTATTTTTTATGCATTGTGCTACGTGTTAATCCCTGGGTGGGAATGATGGGAGCCTTGGCCTATGCTTATTGCTCGTACGACCCGGTGATCATTATGGTGGGCCACGTTACCAAAATGGCTTCTATGGCCTTTGCCCCGGCGGTAATTGGAGCATACCTGCTAATCCTACAAAAAAAATACTGGACAGGATCCGCACTACTCATCCTGTTTTCGTTTTTTATGATCTCGCAAAACCACGTGCAGATCGTTTATTACACATTGTTAATAGCTATTGCAATTACGATTGCTTATGCATACAGGGCAGTAAAAGAAAAACAGTTACCACAGTTTGTGAAGGGCGCAGTAATTGCCCTTGCAGCAGGACTTGTGGGCCTTGCGGCCTGCTCTATTACGCTGGTGCCTACTTACGAGTATGCAAAAGAAACCATGCGTGGTGGTAAATCAGAATTAACCGATACCAGTTCTGCAAACAAAGGCATCAAAACCAAAGGCGGACTTGATAAAGATTATGCATTTAACTGGAGCTATGGAATTGACGAAACACTTACGCTGGCAGTTCCCGGCATCATGGGTGGAAGTTCAGGGGGTGAACTAACCGAAAAATCAAAAACTGCTGCTGCTCTTTCAGAACAAGGCTTGCCGGAAGAAACTGCCACACAAATTGCGAGAGGCCTACCTACTTACTGGGGTCCCCAGCCTAATACTTCGGGGCCGGTTTATGTAGGTGCAATCATCTGCATGTTGTTCATCATCGGGATGTTTTACCTTGATAACAAACACAAGTGGTGGATATTTGGCGTAACCGTGTTTGCCATTATGCTGGCATGGGGCGAAAATTTTAAAGCCTTCAACTATTTTATTTTCGATTTTATGCCCGGCTATAAAAAATTCAGGGCCCCTACCATGGCGCTGGTGATACCTCAACTAACCATGAGCCTGATGGCAGCACTAACCCTTAATAAATTATTGTTTGGAAACGACACCCGTGAGTTCATGTTGAAAAAACTAAAACAGGGTGGCATTGCAGTGGGCGTATTGGCTGGCCTCCTGGTGATGCTTTATTTCACCTATGGTTATAGTGGCGAAAACGATAGCCGCATCAAAGAAAGTTATAGCCAGCAAATGCTGATGTCGGTGTCGCAAGGTCAGCAGCCCACTCCACAAATGCAGGAGCAGGCCAATGAATTTGGGCAAACAATTGTACGTGGCCTTATGGCAGATCGTAAAGCAATGTTTGGCGGCGACCTGCTGCGCAGCCTTTTATTTATGGCTGCGGCATTTGTACTGGTATGGTTATTTGCCAAAGGCAAACTCAACCATAAAGTGGTAGCGATGGCAATGGTAGTACTGGTAGTGTTTGACCTGTTGCCGGTGGGCAAACGATATCTGAACGAAAATAATTTTGTAGAAAAAACAGCTATTGAAGATGAGTTCATCGCTTCTAATGCTGATAAAACCATCATGCAGGATCCTGGTTACAAAAATGCCAGGGTGTTTAATACCACGTCCAACGATGGGCCTTTCAATGATGCAAAACCATCTTATTATTTTAATTCTGTTGGTGGCTATAACCCTGCAAAACTGGCTATTTACCAGGATTTGATTGAGCGGCAGCTCAGCACCGGGAATATGGCTGTATTCAATATGTTGAATACAAAATATTTCATCGTTCCCGATCCTCAGAGTGGCCAGCCGGTGGCACAGTTGAATGGAGGTGCTTTGGGAAATGTGTGGCTGGTAAAACATGTGCAGGTGGTTGAGAATGCAGATGCCGAAATGAAAGCACTGGACAACTTTAACCCAAGGGACACAGCCTTTATCGACAAACGTTTCCAGCCTAAATTAAAAGGTCAACCGCAGTTTGATTCTGCAGCCACTATCCGGATGATAGAAAACCTGAACGACAACATTAAGTATGAATACAACGCTGCCACGCCACAGTTTGCAGTGTTCAGCGAAATTTATTACGACAAGGGATGGAATGCCTATATCGATGGCAACAAGGCAGATTATGTAAGAACAAACTATGTATTGCGTGGTATGAGTTTGCCTGCCGGTAAACATTCGATTGAGTTCCGCTTTGAACCACAAGCTTATAAAACGGGTAATATGCTGGCCCTGTGGGCAAGCATCATCGGCTACCTCGCATTAATTGCTGCTGTTGTAATGAGTGTTCGAAAAAAGAAAATTGTGTAGGCAATAAAAAGGGCATACACAATTAAATCGGGTTAATACATTGAACCTTTCAACTATTAAACTCTTGAACCTCTCTACATGGTTATAGGAAACGGAATGATCGAAAAAAGATTCAGCGGGTTTGCAGGAGATGCAGGCCGGCTGGTTTTTGCTTCCGGTGTATCTAATTCTTCCAACACGAGCGAGGATGCATTTACCAGGGAATCTGATTTACTCATTCAACAGATGGGACAATATCCTGCTGCTACTGTGATCTACTTTAGTACCTGCAGTATTTATGATCCCTCTCTGCAGGACTCCGCCTATGTATTGCATAAGTTGAAGATGGAAGAACTGATTAAAAGTGTTGCTTCTTCTTACATCATTTTCAGGGTGAGTAACCCCGTAGGTTTTACGGATAACCCACACACG
>CBFGLL010000102.1:0-7562 GCA_965649585.1 uncultured Chitinophagaceae bacterium
TTTACAGCATTGGAGAATGTTTGTATTCCCGGTTGGATTGCAGGGGCCTCCAAAAAGGAAGTAGAAAAACGAGCCATCGATTTGCTCAAAACTCTAGGGCTTGGTGATCGCCTGCACAACAAACCGCACCAGTTGTCAGGCGGCGAGCAACAGAGGGTAGCCGTGGCCAGGGCGCTCATCAATAGTCCATCAATTGTGATGGCCGACGAACCCACTGGTAACCTTGATAGCGAAAATGGCAGGGAACTTCACAACCTCTTCATCAGGCTGAGAGACGAATACCAGCAGAGTTTTTTAATAGTAACACACAACGAAGAGCTGGCGCAAATGAGCGATAGGATCGTGCACATGAAAGATGGGAAGGTGATCAACTGATAAAAAAATTTATTACACGGGGGCGATGATTTTTTGTCATCAGCAGTTGAATTTCTATCGGCATTGTTGCGTCGCACACTTGTACTGCATACCATTAAGCAACCATGATTTTATCAGCTGCTGAGTAAACTATCTAACCGCTGCGATAATTTTTCTGCATTGGGCAGCATAGCCTGCTCCAGTTGAATATTCATGGGCACTGCCGGTAAATTCAACGCTCCCATCACCTCTACAGCAGCATCTAAATTTTTAAAACAAGCTTTCGAAACCCTTGCGGCCAATGCTTCCGCAAAAGAATTGTTCTGCTGTTCTTCAGTAAGGATTAAACACTTGCCGTGTTTTTTCACCGTAACAAAAATGAGTTCTTCATCCAAAGGAAAAAGCGAACGCAGGTCAATGATCTCAATTTGCCCGGGAAAATTTTTAGCGGCAGCTTTCGCCCAATATACGCCCATGCCATAAGTTATCACGCAGGCAGATTCACCAGCATCCACCTTTTCCTGTTGCGCCGCCAATACAATATTTCCTTTGCCTAATGGTATTACGTAGTCGCTGGAAGGTTCAGCCGTTTTGGCTTCTTCAGTTCCGGGCACTTTGCTCCAGTAAAGGCCTTTATGTTCCAGCATTACTACCGGGTTTGGATCCAGGAAAGCTGCCTTCAACAAACCCTTCATATCTGCAGCATTGCTGGGATACACCACTTTTATACCCTTGATGGTAAGCAAAGTACTCTCCACGCTTCCGCTGTGATAAGGGCCACCGCCACCATAAGCGCCGATGGGAACTCTTATTAATGTTTGCACGGGGAACTTACCGCAACTGAGATAGCAGCTTTTGGAAATTTCTGTTACCAGTTGATTCAGCCCCGGGTAAATGTAATCTGCAAATTGTACTTCCACGATTGGTTTTACGCCTACCGCACTCATGCCCACTGTAGACCCTATGATATAAGCTTCCTGTATAGCAGTATTGAATACACGATGATCGCCAAATTGTTCTGCAAGGGTGGCCGCTTCTCTAAACACGCCGCCCAGCCTGCGTCCTACGTCCTGCCCATATAACACGGCTTCAGGATACTGCTCCATTATTTCCCTGATGGCAAACAGTGCAGCGTCTACCATCACAATTTTTTCTTTTCCTGCGGGCGTGCGGGTTCCCTTTTCTTCTTTTATTGCAGGGGCCGCAAATACATGATCAGCAACGGTGGATGGGTCGGGTTCCGGGGATGCCACTGCAAGCTCAAAATCTTTTTTAACGAGCACCTCTGCTGCCTGTTCTATCGCCGCCAGTTCAGTTTCAGGAAGACCGTGCTGCAGCAACCAGTTTCTCAATTTAGGTTGTGGATCGTCTTTATGGTGTTTTTCCAGGTCATCTTCTGTTCTGTAAAACTCTTTTCTTACACCACTTGTATGATGGCCCAGCAGGGGAACTTTTGCATGAACCAACCAGGGACCCCTGTTTGTTCTTACATCAGCCAGTACCTCTTGCATTTTTACATAACTTTCTTCAAAGTTGCTGCCGTCAATACTCGCTGATTTAAAACCCTTGAAGCCTTGTATAAATTCAAAAGCATTATTTGTTCTGGCTTCAGCAGAACTTACGCTAATACCCCAATCGTTGTCCTGCACCAGGAAAATAATGGGTAGCTGGTGCAAGGCTGCAAATTGAAATGCTTCACTTACTTCGCCTTCGGTAACAGATGCATCGCCGAGTGAACAGATCACCACGGGTGCTTCGCCGCCCTGGCCTTTGCGTAAACGATTTGATTGTGTACGTTCTAAAAACTTTAATCCCTGCGCCACACCAGTAGTAGGAATGGCCTGCATACCGGTAGCGCTGCTTTGATGAATGATAGTGGGTTTATCCTCCCCCCTGTAGTTGGGGTGATTATAATATTCTCTTCCGCCCGTAAAAATATCATTGCCCTTGGCCAGTAATTGAAGCATAAGCTGGTAGGGCGAAAAACCCAGCCCGAGCATGATGCTTTCATCCCTGTAATAAGGGCTCACAAAATCACACGGCAGTAACTGGAATGCAGTGGCCAATTGTATGGCTTCGTGCCCACGGCTTGTGCTGTGAACATATTTACAAATGGACCTGTTGGCTTCGTAAGTGGCGGCCATGGCTTTAGCCACGCACATGAGCCGGTATGCTTTTAGTGAAATGTGAGTCATGATAGGCAAATGCTGCAGCAATATTCTATGCTGGAAAGGCCGCAAAAATAAGCATAAACTCCTGTCAGCAATAAGATAGTGTACACATACACCAGTTCTTCTACATATCAGGGAGAAGTATCATCTTTTACAAATACAATACGGGCATGATCGGCCTTATAAATCTTCTCAAAAAAATCGGCCAGTTCCTGTGCTTTTGCTGCAGGGATCCTTAGTTTTTCCTGCTTGTAAAAGCGGGTATAATATATTTTGTTGTCCTCAATTTTTACCGAGGAGCTGTATTGCATACCCGCTGTGCGAATGTTCAGGTCCGGAGGTAAAGATTCGGGTTTAAGGCCCGTAGGAATATCTATCTGCACGGTATCAACATCTGTAAACGGGAATTGCATATCAAAATCATATTTACGACTGCCCGCATCTTTCAACCTGAATGAAGACACTGAAACTATATTCGGATTGATAAATAATCTTTTTCCCGACACGGATGCAAAGTGATTTACTTTAAGTGTGATATTTTCTTCAATGCCCGGGTTGTTGCCTTCGAGTTGTTTGTGCGCAAAATTATCAACGTCGTAGCTAAGGCTGAACTTTGTGCGAATATAGTTGCTAACGTCGTCTTTACTGGAATGGTTGAGTAAACTGTTGAGGCGGTCTTGCTGCATAGCGTAATAAACAGTATTGATGCTTGCATTCAACTTTCCATCTGCACTTACACTGGCTTTAATTTTTCTCAGCTGTAAATTTTCTTTCTCACTATAAGAAGGAGTATTAACTAACACTCCGCCTTCGGGGGTTACCAGCAGGGCTTTTCGGTTGCCGGTAAAGGCACCCAGGTAGCCAGGCATTTCTGTTTGACTGGTACATTCAAGCCACATGGTGTCTTTTGCAGCAGGAACGCAAAGAATCACATGATTAAATTGGGTGCTGCTAAAGTCAGCAAGTATGTTCCATTCATTTTGCCCTGCCCGTATCAGCGCAGGATAAGAATTGATGCCGGCTTCTTTTAAAATTGCATACATGTAATTAGTAAGCGCTTTGCAGTCGCCATAACCATAGGTTGCTACATAGTTGGCGTCGAATGTTTGCCAACCACCTATGCCTAATTGTACGCTGATATACCGGGTGTTTTTTTGCATGAAACGAAACAGTGCCTCCGTTTTTTCCTTGTTGCTGGTAAAGCGTGCGGCAATATCTTGTACCTGCTGCTTTATATTGGCTGGTAAAATATCCCTCCCTGCGTTTAGCTGGTACATGAACAATCCATAACTTTTCCAGTCGTGCATTGCACCATTATATTTTTGCAGCTCAAAATCGGAAGGGGCTAAAAATACAGAGGGAGTAAGTTCTACAATGCCCGGGGCATAAGGCTCCCGCTTAATGGCCCCGTAGTTTGATATTGACCAGCTGTACTGTTTCTGTTTTTTTGATTCCGTTACCTGTGGTGCAGCAGGATAATTCATCGCTTTAAAACGCACTTCGTAGCCTGCATCTGCTATTACCAGCAATTTGCTCGATTCTACTGCTACCCGCTCATCTACCACGGGCATCCACATTGGCAAATAGAATAAACCATCCTGCTCCGTCACCACTTCATACTCCACCGTGTAAGGATAGGTAGTGTGTTTAAAATTGTGATATTTTACCCTGAGGTTATCAGCCAGGTTCGATTCTTCCGTAGCGCTTTGATCTTTTACGTCCCCTTTCCTGGTTTCTTTAATCTTGATCCCAAAACCATCGTACAGTTTGCCATCAATTTCCTGCACTTTCCTGAGCTTGTCATAATGGACCACTAATGCTGCATGTTCATCGCCGGTCGAATTGAGAATAGTGTACGCAAATTTCCTTTTTACCTGTACACTGTTTTTTGATTTAATTTCAATGGTGGTTTCAGACATTCTCACCACCATGTTTGCACCTTCTTTTAATGCAGCTGGAAGCGTGAGTGTACTGTATTGTGCGCTGGTTGATAAAGCGAACAATACAGCAATTGCGGGCAGGATAATTTTTTTCATTTGGGGGCTAAGATTTCTTTTTAAAAACGATTTGCTCTGCATGTTTTTTTACTACGTAATCAAAAAAGCCTCTCAGCGCTTCATATTCTTCGGTTGTAAAAAATGCTTTATGGATCTGCAGCCTTGTATGTACAGAAACAATAGATTCGCCCTTAGTTACAATATATTCAAAACCTCCATCACCTTCATTAAGACTTACTTTTGCCGACTGCGGTGTTTCGTCAAGTTCATATCCTTCGGGAATCAGTACATCAATTTTAAATGTTTCATCTATTTTGAAAGGTAGTTCTACCGGGTATTTGCGTTCTGCCGATTTAAAATAATTTTCTTTGATGCCTTCCTTCAGCATGGGGTTAAAATAAATAATGCTGTTATTTTCTCCCCGGTCGATGGTGATATCATACTTTACAGTTAAGGGTAGTTCATGCTGGTCAAAATCCCCGAAATCAACTTTGTTTGCCGAAAACTCGCCCACATAGCTATCCGTTATTTTTTTAACCACATCTTCCTTTCCTTTTTCAATAATATCTTCCCGCAAATCCAGTGATTCGTAATAGCCCAGCTTTGATTCGAAATTAGCCGTCCACTTGTTTTTATCACCAGGGTGTTGCAGCAGTTTTGCATAAGTAACCTTGCTTTCTGTAATGTTTTCAGGGAATAATTTTTCAAAGGCAACAATTTTATCCATTACCACCACGGTACCATTGTATGTGTAAACGGGCAGTTTGCCAAAGCCAAGCCCGGGCTGGCTGGCATCCAGGAAATAGGTTTGGCCATCGGAAATAATCCTTGCCAAAACATAATTGTATTGACTAAGCAATGGGTATTGCGGGGTGGCAAAACCATTGGCGGCAGTACTAAGTATGGCAGGTGAAGCCTGCAAATCAGCTTTTTTGAAAAGTGCTACCAGGAGCATATTGATATCTGGCACATATCCCTTGCGGGTATTGAGTGTTTGTTTAAGCGTCTGGCTTATTTCATAACCCCGGGTTCCCAGGCTTTTAAAATTTTTCTGAACAAAATAATAAATGAGCTTCGCTTTCTCCAGGTTTGATTTGCCCGTGAGTGAAAGTGCATTAAGGGTTTCGTTAGCCCAACCATTTTCTTCATACAAGGGCTGTGCAAAATTGGGATCTTTTAACAGCTCTTCTTTTGCTTTGGACCAGCTACCCATGATGTCTCTAAAAGCCGTATTAGGGAAACGCTGTCCCGACATTTGAAATTCAATATATGCTCTATGATTGCTCATAGATGATGTAAAAGCTTCTTCATTCAGAACTGGCACATCCTTCATCACCCAGCGGCTGATGGAGTTAGTTGAGTTAAGCATGATGATATCATCTTTACCATATGCCATACTTTCTGCCGGTATCCTGATATTGTAACTCTGGAATTTTTCTTTACTGTCTTTAATGTGGAAGGGATGGGTACCCCTGCTTAAGAATATATATTCAAAAAACTCCGGCAGGTTCAGCACGTATTCGCTCCATACCCTGGGGTATACACCCTGGAAAGACCATGGCTGCAGGTTGAACAAAAAATCGGATTTAATAGTATACGAGATGTCAATGATGGATCCTTCTTTAACCGCCGGCATCGTAAATTTTCTGAGGATATGATTTTTATCCTGCACTTCACGGAAAACATCGTCTTTGTTTAACTTAGTTTCCTGCACTTTTCCATTCACAAGGTTATAGGTAGAAGCTTTGAGTGATTCAAGGGTTTCTTCAGCATCTGTTTTGGTAGATTTATACAGGGGTATCTTTATAGTGGCCACATCAAAGCCTTTTGGGCTTAATACTTTTACCCTGCGCTGGAGCTTAAATACCAATGCAAAAAATCCTTTGTCATTAGATTCAAAAGAGCTGCGCCCGATATCCGCCAAAATGATGGCGCCATGACTTGTGTCAACAGTTGAGGGGTTAACTGTAAAATCCGAAATAGTAACTTTATCGAAATTTACGGGGCTTTTATCCTGGGCAGCTACGGTAGTGCATACCAGAAATTGAACGACGATAGTCGTTAGGGTTAAGATTCTCATTACAGTTTTGTTTAGGTTACTCTAACAAATGTAATGTTTCAAAACTCATGAACATAAAAAAGTCATCAAATGTTGAATTTTGATGACTTTATAGAAATATTACGAATGTTGATTTTATTGCATCTTAAAGCTTTCCAGGAACTTAGTGGTAAAGTTTCCTTTCCTGAAATCTTCGTTCTGCATTAGTTGCAGGTGAAAAGGAATAGTGGTTTTAATACCTTCAATTACATATTCACTTAAAGCCCTGTGCATAGTATTGATCGCTTCTTCCCTCGTTTGGGCTACAGCAATTAATTTGGCGATCATGCTGTCGTAATAAGGAGGAATTACATATCCAGCATACACATGGCTATCAACCCTTACACCATGTCCACCAGGCGTGTGTAATACGGTTATCTTTCCCGGGCTTGGCCTGAAATCGTTGTAAGGATCTTCGGCATTGATGCGGCACTCGATGGCATGCATTTGAGGGTAATAATTTTTACCGCTCACTTTTTCACCTGCCGCAATTTTAATTTGTTCTTTAATAAGATCGTAGTTGATCACTTCTTCTGTAACGCAATGCTCCACCTGGATACGGGTGTTCATTTCCATAAAATAGAAGTTGCGGTGTTTGTCAACCAAAAACTCAATGGTACCCACGCTTTCATAATTGATGGCTTTGGCAGCTTTTACCGCAGCATCGCCCATCCGTTCCCGCAATTCATCGGTCATAAATGGAGAAGGCGATTCTTCTACGAGTTTTTGATGACGACGTTGAATAGAACAATCTCTTTCGCTTAGGTGGCACACGTTTCCGTATTGATCACCGGCAATTTGTATTTCAATATGGCGTGGCTCTTCTACAAATTTTTCCATGTAGATGCCATCGTTTTTAAATGATGCGGCTGCTTCGGTTTTTGCACTTTCGTAAGCTTTTTCAATTTCATTTTCATTACACACCACACGCATTCCTTTACC